>JAJYAS010000819.1 GCA_021779415.1 Bacillota bacterium | reverse complement strand
TAGCCAACCGGTTACACCGGATATTTTCTCATTGGATATACTAACAGTGCTAGGACATACAAAAAGAGGAAAATATGTTTCCCCACATTTGCATTTATCAGTTGCTTATTTAATTGAAGCTGATGAGAAAGACTTGCTTATTATAAATGAGGACGAAAATAGTGCTGTTCAATGGATTCCCCTTGAGGAAATAAACGTTTATAGTACTGAAGCTCATATGCATAAGGTATACAATAAGTTAATTTCAAAAATTAAAGAACTAAGAGGATAATATCGAGCAAAATAATGTTGAAACCCCCGACAAAGCTTTGTCGGGGGTTTTTTGAAGTTTCGAGTCCAACTCCCTGGTATATTATTTCTCATTGCGTTTAGCAAGTTGCCGAGATAAAACTAACATCCCAGATAAAAGGACTACAATTGATAATGTTTCAAAGATCTCGAATAATGCTTTAGATTTCCGCAACCTCATGATTTTCCCATATAATTCAGGCGCTTGTTTCTCGATCGCTTTAATTTTGTCCGGCATAGTCGTTGATGTTTTCGTAATTTCTTGATACTTAAGACATAATTGTTGATTTTTTATTTGAATAAGCCTATCTGTTCTTGGTGTTCGTGTAATCGGTTGACGTGTATGTGGCACGTCAAATTTAAACCTTACTGTTGTTCTATCCCTTTCTGTTATAAATTCGTCATCAGAGTATCCGGCATTTCGTAATCCGTTCACAAACGCCTCACACATTGACTCATTTTTCAAGGTGATTTTAACATCCATCATTAGTTCTGAGGGTTCGGAAAACTCTCCGAGTCTAAAACCTGTGAGCCACCAGTGGGTTCCTTCTCGTGTAAAGTCCGCTTTGTTATTCTTTATTAAAGTATAGGACATTTGCAAAAGATCTTCATTGCTTGCACAATGATAAAAACCAGGTATTGTTTGATTAAGAGTTCCTGTATAGACACCTATTTCGCAACCTGTTACCAGATCATACTGGCCCTTCCATAAGGCAATCATCCATTTCTTCCCACCGTATGCAAAGTGAATCGGTTCACAATCGATAATCATTCCCAAAGGTGCCGCCGCTTCATCATATAAACGACAATATCCAATACCTCTTTGCCAGGGATCCATATCAGAGTAAAAAATATCTTGTTTTGGATCATATGAATATCCGGCAATTTCTACTATATTATCTAGTTCCTCATTCCCTGTCTCTTCAGGTAAGAGGATCCTTTCGTCGTTAGAGCTTATTACTCGAACGGACATTTATACCGCCCCCTTTAGTACATAATATTTGCCGAAGCATAGTATGGTACATTAATTCTTTAATATATTGATAAAAGTTTTCCTTTGTGAGGATTAGCTGTATTTGTGCTATAATAGTGAAAAAATGTTACTCATTGAGTCAATTTCATAATGTTTAGTTCATAAAGGTTAGAACTCCAGAATTCGGCTAATAACACTTTTTGGAAAAATTTATGCAGCAATACACTTAGACTTGTTCAACCGGTCTACGGCTAATTTACAGAGGGTATAGGCTAAGATAGAAAACTCAAAGTCGACTTTGGATAAGCTTCCTCGATGTCGAATGTTGTTTAACTGAAAGTACTCTTTGAGATAAGCATTAACACGTTCTACAGCTGTTCTCTGTTTATAGAGTTCAAAGTAACTCCCGCTTCCTCTGGCCGGAACCGTGTATTTTCTGGGGTCTGATGAAACCTTAACCTTGAATGCCTTTTGACACTGGTTGTTTTCTTTCAGAGGACACTCTTTGCACTCCTTGGGTTGAGTATATTTCAACGTGTCGTATTGGGAATCATAGCTATCATATCGGTAGGAATGACCTTCTTGACACTTGGGGCGAAAGTATTTGTCCTTGTCTTCGGGTAGTTGTTCATTGCGCGGATTGTAATCGATGAGGGGCCTTGACCCTATGGCTTTTGCCTGATGGTAAATGGGGGCGTAATCGTAACCAGCATCAAATAGCGTATAGGATGGTTTCAACTTGGGATGAAGTTCATGCAGAGCTTTAAGCAGTGGGATCGCCATTTTCCCATCATTGACATTTCCCGAGGAAAGCAAGGATTTCAAAATATATTGGCTTTTGCAGTCCACTAGAAGATGACCTTTAAAGCCAAACCAAAAGACGTTTTTTCCCTCGGAGTTTTTCTTAATTCCCCAGTGAGGACCTTGCGGGATTTGCTGTTCGATCGTCTTGAAATCAAGAGGAAGTTGTGCTTCAATTTTCTTCTCAAAGAGGGGTCGATTCTCTTCCAGTTCCTGTTGTTCTTTGAGCCAAATCTCTCGTTCCGCTTTGGGTTTTCTTCCACGTTTTTTGGGGGATTGCTTGACTGGGACCTCTTCTTCTTTCTTTTTCTCAGGTAATCGATCTCTCGCTTCAATATGAGTGGCATCGATGGCGATAACATCCCCTTCGATAAAGCCCTCTTGAAACGCTTGAGACACTAGTTCATTTTGAATTTCCCCCAAAGCAGAAGATGCATGGATTTTTTGTATCATTCGAGTATAAGAGGACTCGCTAGGAACTGCATCAGCCATCGTAAAACCGCAGTCGAAACGGAATTCCAAGCTGTTTTTTAACCGTTTTCGCAAGTCTTTAATCGTAGGAATTCGTTCGATGACTCGAATTAATAAAGAGTAGATCATAGCTGAATAGTTAAGTCTTGTTGGAGCTCCCAAGAATGCTTTTTTTGAGACAGCTCTCAACAACAAGGTAATATCCAGTTGG
>JAJYAS010000818.1 GCA_021779415.1 Bacillota bacterium | reverse complement strand
TAATCTCATTTTAACACTAGCGTTCCGTTGAGGTAACGATCTGTGACGTCCTGAAATAGCTTTACACCACAAAGCGAATTAAGATGACAACAAACATTAAAAAGAAGTATAAACCTGGTGTCCTTAGCCGATATCCGTATAAACGTCGGACAGATGCCGAAATGATCAAAATTGTTACTGAGGTGAACAATGGATTAATTGGTAAACGAGCTGCATGTATAAAGTATGGTCTTAATAGAAATACATTGGCTCTTTTCATTAAGAAGTTTTCGATTCGTACATTGGGCACAGAAATATCTATTCAACTTCTTGCTAACATGACTGAGGATCAAAAAATAAATTTGCTTGAGAAGAAAGTAAAGGAACTTGCCAAATCTTTGGACTACGCCAACTTAAAGAAGGAAAGTCTTGAAATAATGATCAAGGTTGCGGAGGAGGATCTTCATATCAAGATCCGAAAAAAGCCTGGTACCAAACAGTAAAAAGAATGAGGCAAAGTCGTCCAAAAGAAAGCCTGGCAAGACTTTGTACACTGTTTGGTGTTTCACGGCAAGCTTATTATGAAGCCAAGCTGCATGAAAGTAAAACAGGCATAGCTCACATGATTGTTTTAACGCTGGTAAAAGATTTACGAAAGGATATCCCAATGTTGGGCACCAGGAAATTATTATTCATGCTAACTGGTGAATTTGAAAGGCACGGAATAAAGATGGGTAGAGACCAGCTATTTGATTTATTACGGTTCCATGGATTACTTATGCGTAGGCGTAACCGTATGGTTAAAACGACAGATTCCCATCACTGGCTAAGAAAGTATCCTAACTTGATAAAAGACCTGGTTCTTTCGGCAGCTGACCAATTATGGGTTAGTGATATAACCTATATAAGGACGTTGCAGGGCTTTAATTATTTAAGTCTTATAACAGATGCATATTCGAGAAAAATTATGGGGTACGCATTATTTTATACACTAGAGGCCCTTGGCCCACTAGAAGCCTTGGAAATGGCAATAAATAATAGACAAAAAATGTCACCGTACATTTTGATTCATCATTCAGATCGCGGAGTGCAATATTGCTCAGCTGAATATGTACAGATTTTAGCAAATGAAAGGATTGCTATTAGTATGACACAGAGCGGCAGTCCGTATGAAAATGCATTGGCAGAACGAGTAAATGGGACAGTAAAAAATGACTTTTTTCCAAAGAGAGTATACCAGAATCATAAGGAAGCTAAGAAGGCTATAGCAAGAATAATCCAGGTTTACAATCAGATGAGGCCTCATGCCAGTGTTGATTATCTGACACCAGATCAAGCTCACCTGCAACAAGGAGAAATTAAGAAGCGTTGGAAACATTATTCAAATTATCAAAAACCAAAGGAGGTAATCATGACTGATGTGGAATAGGTTTTTTTAGGCATGCAGAAAAGCATTAATAAAATCCGGTAAGATTGTATAAAACAAAACTACCGGATTATGCTCATCTGACCGGAATATCCCTGGCAGGTTGCTCCTCAGCATTGCCTGTTTCCGTTTAATCCGGTTCTCAAATCTAAACGACTTACACCATAAAAAACTTATTAATCCTGGATAGCTTAGATTAATACACAAATCATGTATTATTGTAAGTAAAAACCAGGATTATCAAAATTAACGTGTAAAGAAAAAACAGTATTACCATCAAAAAGTGTAAGGTTTTTTTAGGACGAGACACGGCCTTTAACTGCTCTATAAAGATTATGGAAGCATAATGCTACCGGATACAATTCCTATAGCAATAATAGCATAAAAAGGAAAAGATAGTAGTAAAACCATTGCTAAACGTATTCTTTTTAAAATAAAGGAAGACAAGTAAACTGATTCGGCGTAAAACTATCCCTCATTTCTTTTGAAGCCAAGATGTGGTTGGTCGGGAGGATACTTTGTTATGCGGTGGCAAGTGCTTCCCGGATCTCCTCTGAGATTGTTACCAGGAGTTTGTCGATCCGGTGCCCGTCCATATCGATGATTTCAAAATTAAATCCGCGCCAGTACAGTTTGTCCCCCGTTACCGGGATTCTTTCTAGCCGGTGCAGGATAAATCCGGCCAGGGTATCGAATTCCTGTTCACCCTCGTTCATCCATTCTGTCTTTTGAAAAAAAGTCAGAAAATCATAGAAAGGGATCTGTGCATCTACAAGATAACTTCCGTCTTCCCGTTTGGTAATCTCATAATTATCTTCATCAGGTTGCGCAATATCGCCAACAATAGCTTCTAGGATATCATTAAGCGTAATGATTCCCTGAAGGGTACCATATTCATCGACAATAAAGGCATAATGCGTTTTGGTTTCCTTGAACTTTTCAAGTAGCTGGTAGGCAGTATTGTTTTCCGGCACATACACCGCATTTTGCATAAAATCCTTCACCCGCATATCCGGAGAGGCTAGAAACATATCTTTTAGGGTTACCACCCCCCTGATCTCATCGATATTACCATCACATACCGGGTAAACGGAATGTACTTCGTATTTATCTTTTACTTCCTGTAACGAAATATGCTGATCGAGCCAGACAATATCACTGCGATGGGTCATCAGGGAGGTAATATTGCGGTCACCCAGGTGAAAAACCCGTTCTATGATCTGTTGCTCCGCCTCCTCGATGGCACCCTGTTCCGTTCCCTCACTGATAATGGCTTTTATCTCATCCTCCGTGACATGACTCTGGTGTTTGTTTATTTTAAATATCCTCACCAGAAAATT
>JAJYAS010000817.1 GCA_021779415.1 Bacillota bacterium | reverse complement strand
ACGTTTGGAGCAAACTTAGCCACGGCTTTAGCATCATCTAAGGTCCGAAGTTCAAAGATTCCCTCTAGGTTACTTCCCTCAAGATGAGGGTTAAACGGAGAAGAGCCCGTGGCTATTAGCAACTTGTCATAAGGAACTTTTTCACCCGAGTCTAACAAGACACTTTTAGAATCGACGTCCACCCTTACAACATATCCAACTTGAAAGTCAATCCCCGTTTCGGGGTAAAAAGCTTTATCTCGAATGTACATCATTTCTTCAGAAATTTCATTTCCCAAATAATAGGAGGTTAGGCAACGCGAATAGGGTAAGCAATCTTCATTTGAAATCATGGTAATTTGTCCATCTGGATCCAGCCCTCGAATTGTTTCTGCTGCGAAAACGCCTGCCGCACTATTGCCGATAATGAGATAACGCAAATCAATCACCCGCAACTTTCATTTCATATTCCTCTGGAGTACCATAAAATAAAGCTTGCCGGGAACATGATGCTACACAAGGAGGAATTTTTTCATCTTTGCACAGATCACATTTACTAGCTTTTTTTGCTTCGTTTAGTGGTGAGATGGCACCGAACGGACAAACCATTATACACATCCAACAACCAACACATTTATTAGTATTGTGAAAAACTTCGCCTTCTGAAGAATACTGCATTGCTCCAGTCATACATGCCCTGACGCACATTGAATCCGAGCAGTGTTGACATACAGTGGCCCAGTATTGATTTCCTAGCTTTTTTACTTTAATCCGCGCTTGCGGAGATGGTTGTTCCATTTTCGTCATAAATATGCTCTGAGACTGAGAATTTTTTTCAAGACATGCTACTTCACAAGCCTGACACCCATCGCAATGTTTTGATATAAAAAACAATTTTTGCACACGCATCTACCCCTCTCTCCAACCGGATGCTAATCTCCTTGTACTCAGTCCTTCCCACAAAACACCGGTATACATTACTAATAAATGATGTGAAACAGGACGCGTAGGCATCCTCAATAGTTACTATGTACCTAATTTATCAAACTTCAAAAAATATTAATGTCCAATTTTCGACTATATTCTTGTCTTATGCCTTGCAAGTGACAAATGCTTTTATTTCTTTATAGATAATGCCTGTCTCCTAGATTAAAGTATGCATGTTTCAATTTGTTAATCAGTAATCAATAGAAGAGGGACTAACGATACCATTCGCTACGCCCCCCTTTTGTGTCATTATATTCTGTTATAACCTTCTGCAATAAAAGTCGCCTAAAACCAATGGTTTTAGGCGACTTTCTGGACTAAGTTTCGTTACAATCCCTTATTCGTATTTCTTATTCATATACTTCTTACGTAGATAACTAGAATAACAAACTGCCAAAGGATTATGACCTAATATTCGATCCTTAACTGCGTAGGTAGTGACTGGTACCTTCGAGTACTTATTGAATAACATATCATGACCGACACATAAGCCTACTGCTATGTTAAGTTCAGTTCCATCATTTTCTAGGACCTTGGCTTGAAGTATAGGGTCACAAATAACTTCAATTTTATCCTCTTTCACTTTAGGTATTTCATAATCTTCTTTTTTAAGTCCACCTATTTTGCAACAAGCTGAATATACCTCAAAATGTTGAGATAAAATCTTTTCTAAAACTGCAGCTTCCTCAGTTAAACCTACACAGAATGCCATTCCAAGTTTCTTGTAACCCATGTTCTTAGCGAACATAATCAATTCATCAAGGCGACTAAGGTTGTTACCATGTACCGCTTGGAAGCAACCACTAAGGCGATGAAAGGGTTTATTTTCTTCTTCAAGACATTCATCGAGTGTATACTTTCCCCCAGTACAATCAAAGCCTTCTTTATCACACATGTTTTTAGTCTTCATTTTACAGGATGCACACTTCATTAAGAACCCTCCTTATTTATTATAATTATAGACTGCAATTTTAAAATATTTTTAGATACTAATTCCAACTAGAGGTAACACATACTTCAGACCAATATAGAACAAGACAAGAGCAAGGAACATTTTCATATAACGAGCATTGATATACTTAGACACTCGTGCTGCTACTACTGTACCAATGGCAACTCCCCCTAATTCAAAGGCAAGGAACTGAAGATCTAGAGCACTACCCATCGAGAGATAGTTTAAAATACTGGTTGAAGATGATACTAGTATGGAAAGAACAGAGGTTCCTGCTACAATATACATTGGGAATCCCATCACACTAGTCATAAAAGGAACCAGTAAGAATCCACCGCCGACCCCCAAGGATGCGGAGAGAACTGCTACTAAAAGCCCTGTAAAGAAAACCATAATAGCATTATAGTTAAATTCTTGACCAGCAAAGGTAAACGTGTTTTGAATACCAATTTTTTTGAAGTTAACACCGATTTCCTTTAGCTCATTCATTTTGCCTGAGGCCTTAAGTTCTTTAACTTTTGCAGCAAAAGTATCATTGGCGGCTTTTACCGATTTTTGACTGTTTCTAAATTTAGCGGTACACTCATAGGCGATACGTAACGAAATCCCTAAGGTAACAATACCAAAGAAAGGTTGGAAGGTTTTCATTTCTTTTAATAGGGAGGACGAAAGAGTAGATCCTATTAACGCACCAACGATTCCACCTAAGCCCAGAGCAACGGCAGTAGGTACAACAATTCGCTTCTCACGAAGATATAAAGGAGTTCCAACGATCGGACTGACAAGTGTCAAAATTTGGTTCATTGGTTTCACCATATTGGCATTTTTA
>JAJYAS010000816.1 GCA_021779415.1 Bacillota bacterium | reverse complement strand
ACCCTACCCCAAAAAGTGCTTCAATATGTTCTTGAGATAAATGAATGTGTCGATTAGAAATACCAACAGGGACTTTAAAAGTATCCATTATGTTTCAACCTCCCTTTTCCTAGTATGCACTGAAAAGATATAAAGAAAACTTGGCTAGCGCCCGAAGACACTGTCTTCGCACGTGTAAACCAGCTTGCAGCCTTGGCGAAGGCGGTCGCCTTAGTTGCACTTATGCTTCCAGAAAGTAACGAAGTTATACTTTCTGACTAGTATAAAAAACCTGGCTAATGCCAAGTTTTCAAATTGGCAGAAGATACATTAACTGTACTTCTGCTATTATACTTCATTTTAAATTAGAAAAAAATTTATTATTTGTTCACATTATTTAGAAAAAGAGTCAATAATTATTCCCTCGTCGACCACACAATTTCACCTTCTTGAAACACTGGCACGATCGGCAGAATGTTAGGCGTAGAGCAATAGATTAAATCACGTTCAAAACCTAAGGAAATAAGTTTTTTTCCGTGAACCGAATTACGGATCGTGTCTACGAGATGTTCCTCTGAGCTTCGATATAGCATACGCGCAGCTTCGCCGAGATCATTAAGTGAACTATCTATTCCCATCGTTTCAATAAACATTCCTGCACATAGTATGTCAGGAAGGTCAAAACGATCTTCCGTGCCCGCGCAAATTACCACGATTCCTTCAAGTTTTTGATTTCTATCAAATTCCCTCAAAATCGCCAAGACGATACTTTGCATATTTATAAAAGAGGCAATCCAGATCATGGGAGCAGCGATTGAATCTCGTATTGCCCGAGTACCGTTAGTTGTCGTCATTATGACTCTTCTGCCCCCCACTTTTTCCGGAACGTAGTCAAACGGCGAATTACCTAGATCAAACCCTTCAATTATTAGCGAATCTCGTTCCCCTCCCAATAATGAGCCGGGAATAGTTAAACGTTTTTCAAGCGCCTCTTCCGAAGTCAGCACAGGTATAATTGCTTGGCACCCATTTGCTAAAGCAGTTACAATTGTGCTTGTCGCCCTTAAAACATCAATTACGATCACTAATTTATCTTCTAAATAGGGCATCCGCGGAGAACCAGCACTTGGTAATACTTCAATCTGCATACGATCACCCCCATTAAGGAAATGCCCATTATGGCAAAAATTCGAATGTACTTAAAAATTAGTTACTCTATTTGTATATATTCAACTTTTTTGTCGTAAATCCTGCATTTTCTTCAAATATTAAACAATCATCAGCTCCAACTACCGTTTTTTTGTCCAAGCATCTGATCTGTATTTAAGGAGCGCCTCTTCCTTCAAGAGTATTTCTTGAACTGTTAGTTGACTATTTAAGAGTTTAATTCCCATAATATCGCAAAAACCGGAACAAATTTCTTGTTCCAACTCTTCGCGTTCAATAGGTCGAGTCCACACTTCATCCAGTGCACAAGCTTTAGCCTTAAACCCTGCCATCAATCTCTCCCTTACCCCATCACTTGAAAACTTAAGAAGCTTAAAGAGCCGCTCAACATCAAAATGGAGCAAGATGGACCCATGTTGTAGGAGCACACCCTCTTTTCGAACCTGAGCACTCCCTACAAGTTTACGACCATCAACAACTAATTCATACCAAGAGGGAGCATCGAAACACATAGCGGATCGATCCTGCAGTTTTCCTCCGTTGGTAACCATTTCGGCATCAACCCCCAAGGTTCGAAAGCCTTTTAATAGAGCTTGACTAATCTTCAGATAGGATTCAATCACGGTCCCAGTGACGTTAGGATTTAGCTCCGGGGCTATAACACTATAAGTCAGTTCATATTCGTGTAATACTGCCCTTCCGCCCGTTGGACGACGGACAATATCAATCCCTTCAACTCGGCAGGATGCTTCATCGACCTCTTTATTGTAACTTTGAGCATAACCTAAAGAAAGAGTCGCAGGGTTCCACCCGTAAAATCTTAGCACCGGTTGAGGATCCACTGTATGGGCCATTGAAAGAAGAAGCGCTTCGTCTATGGCCATATTTTCTGCACCGCTATGCACTGTATATGGTAAGTATCGCCAATTTATCATACTACACTCCCTCCTCGGTCCTCATTAGCTTCGCTTCTACTTTGATATATCCCCAGGCGACTTCAACTTCGTTAGGAGTTAGAAGCCTAGGATAATTAAAGAGTTCTTCTCCAGGAGTTTCGTTATAGTACGGTCGATTACATCCCTTGCACCCAGAGGTCTGAAATGGTTCTCCCCCCCGCGTGTTTTGGAGTTCATCGATATTCAGATAGAAATCAGCGACTTTACCCTCACGAAAACGGAATTGATCTGCTCGTGCCAAGCCTTGCCGAATTAAATCGTGGGCGACCTGTATTCGACGATAATGAGGCATTTTCGGTGGTTTTATTCCTTCCATACGCGTCCCTTTGACTGGCGTGAATGCAAAGAGTGCAACAGTAATTCCACGATCGTACAAGGTCTGAAGACAGTTAACCATCTCTTCTTCACTTTCCCCTAAGCCAACAATCAAATGTGTCGCCATATGTCCAGGGAACTTTTCTGCTGCATCAAGGAGTAACGTAAAGCGTTCATTCCATGATCCATCTTTAGTCTGAGCATATATCTCCGGTGTCGCTCCATCCAATGCAATACTGATATGATCGACGCCAAGATCCAATAATTCTTTAACTTCTTCTATGGTGCGTGGTCCTGCGGACACACAAATGGGTAAGCGAGAATTATCTCTC
>JAJYAS010000041.1 GCA_021779415.1 Bacillota bacterium | reverse complement strand
CACTGGCAAGGTGGATTCCGGGGACCTCACCACCCCTAAAAAGTAAGGGGGATTAGTATGGATATATTATCATTACTTCCTATCATCCTCATGATCTTTGCCGTAGTCTCTAAATTAAATAAAGGGGCCACAAGAACAAATCAGCGTCCAAGAAGTCCATACGCCCCTTCTTCTCCCTGGGCTGGCAATCTTGAAACTTCTTTACAAAAATGGCTTTCATACGGGAATCCGACTCCCACCCCAAAAATAGTGGAAGTCCGTAAAGAATTTCGAGTGGAAGAAGCTTCTTGGATGGATAATACATCTGAAACCGAAGGTACTGCAGGGATTGAAGGTACAGACGGCGTAGAAGGCACAGCTGGAGTAGAGGGAACTGCTGGATCGGAAGGAACATTCAATCCAACCCTTACGTCCGAAATTAAACCCCTTCAGTTAGAGGAAGCTCCCTCTTACCCTGATCTCGCAGAAAAAAATCTTGCAGAAGCTGTCATCTGGGCGGAAATACTTGGCAAACCAAAGGCTCGGATCAACAGATCTTTTCCGAGAAACTATTGACACAACGATGCCCTCAACCTTCCCAAAAGGAAGCATTGAGGGCATCGTGCTTAATATCGGTTAGGCAGCAAGTTCTTGTGCGGGGTGCAAATCCCTCACTTTTACCCAATTCGAGGAAATCAAAAGGGTTAGTACGATAGAGCCCACTGCAAATGCGAGTAGCATAAATACACTGAAACTCAGGGATATGCTCGCACTCCCAGAGATGATCTGCCTTAAACCGGCTGTCCCATAAGTCATGGGTAGGAAAGGACTAATCACTTGGAAGAACTTAGGCACAAGCTCCATGGGGAAGGTTCCGCCACAAGATGTCAGCTGAAGCATGAGTAAGACAATGGCCAAAAAGCGACCTGCCATGCCAAATGCTTGGACCAGCAGCTGAATTATGGCAATAAAGGTCCATGAAAGCAAGATATTGAATCCATAGAAAGCCAACGTGTGTGAGGGATGTAGCCCTAGGGCCGCAATGAGTGCAAAGGAAGAAATGACCGCTTGAAATGCTCCCAAAAAGGCTAGCGTCCAGAACTTTCCAAGCACAATACTCAGACGTGAAACCCCAGAAGTGGTCAACCGATTTTCCTTAACATTAATTAGGAAGAAAAGGATAAGCGAACCGACCCAAAGTGCCAGCGGAATAAAGTAGGGGGTGAATCCTGTACCATAGTTGCTGACCGGATGAATTTGAGTTTGTTCCACCGTTACTGGACTCCCCATTGCCGTAGCAACCTTTGAGGGATCCTGAGGAAGTTCTTTGCTTAGTTGCTTAACGCCGTCTTTAAGACCTATCGAAAGTTCCTGCCCTCCAGTATTTAGCTTGTCTAAGCCTGTGGTTAAAGTTTGACTTCCATCATAGAGAGCATTGACCCCAGCGTTAATTTTCTGGGCACCCGCTGCAGCTTGCGTCGCACCGCTAGCCAGCGTTTGTGACCCGGATTGAAGTTGAGCGACGCCTTTGTTAAGCTCACTTAGCTTTCCCGAAAAAGGAAGAAATTGGTTGATCCCTTGTTCGAGTTGAGTTTGACCGGTATGGAGTGTTTTCCCGCCATCAACCAGCGCGGGAAAAGCCTTAGCACCACTAGAGAGGCCAGCAGCCAGTTGTTTGTTACCGTCACTGAGAGTTTGCAGTCCCTGAGCTAATCGGGTCGCACCCTCAGTAGCTTGATTTAATCCCCCTGCTAGAGAAGCCGAGCCAGAGGCCAGGTGCTGGGAACCATCTAGGAGTTGTGTTAATCCGGCATCCGTCTGAGTATGAAGCATTTGCAAACCCCCACTTAGGGAGGCCGCGCCCTGATTGAGGGCACCAAGGTTTGTGGAGATGCTATAAATTCCAGGACTAACTTCCCCTGAAGCGCTAAGAAGAACTTGGGCACCCTGGATTTGTTGTAGAGTTCCACGGAGTTTTAGCTTTTGGCTTTCCGTGAGTTGGGGATCTGTTAACAAGGCGCTTAGAGTTTGACTTGCAGCACTTAAGGTATCCTTGGTCGTCGCAACTTCCGTCTGCAATTGCGCAGTACCTTTAGAGACTTGATCCGCTCCTGCGACGAGGGCGGGTATCCCTTGGGTCTGGTTATCTAACTGGACTTTCATCTGATCTAAAGATTTATTTAGTTGGCTAGATCCATCTTGAAGTTGAGTGGCTCCGCTGTTCAGATCTTTCATTCCACTTAAGAGAGCAGCACTAGCTGAAAGAGCGCTTTGAGAACCAGCGTTTAACTGGTTTGCTCCCATCGAAACACTTTGAAGTTGATCTCCCGCCTGGGTCAAGCCCTTGACAAGAGTACTTGAACCAACGGTTAACTGAGTCGAGCCGGTTAATATCTGACCGAGCCCATTACTCACCTTATCGGTAACGGCCCCTAAAGCGTTGGTACCATTTGCAAGACTGGTATACCCCTGGGACAAAGAATTTGCGCCGATCGATAAGGAGGTGAGACCGGATGTCAGGGAACCACTTCCTGTAGCGGCTTCTTTGAGATATCCTGTCAATTTGTGGCTTCCATCTGTAACTTGGCTTAGACCATCTTGAAGTTGAGCAGCACCATTCGAAGCCGTTTGGAGATTATCACGCATGTCGCTTAAATTACCGAAGACATTATTAAAGAATTTCCCTGCAATTTGTCCATTTACTTCCCCTTGAAGCTCGGCAGTAAGCTTATTTCCAATCTGCTCAGCCAAAAAGTTATTACTAGGGTTCGAGTAGTACAACAGCTGAGCCTTTTTTATCTCGGCACCAGAAACTGGATCTTGAGTTGAATCGAGGATCGTTTGCGAGAAATCCGTAGGAATAACAACCGCCAGTTCATAATATCCGTTACTTAGGCCTTGTTTAGCGTCAGATTCATTAGTGAAACGCCACCCTACCGTGTGATCCGCTTTTAATTTATTCACAAGTTCTTCCCCAGCGCGCACTGTTTGGTTATCTTTATTCGCCGCTTGGTCTTGATTGACGATAGCAACCCGCATGCTTTCTAAATTATGGTAAGGATCCCAAAATGCATCTAGATAGAGGAAACTATACAGCAAGGGCATTAAACAAACGACGATAGTCGCGACACGAGCAAAACGATTACGCGAGAGGCGTTTAAGCTCTAGAATTGCAATTCCAAGTGAGTTCATCACGACTGACCACCTTTCCTGAGGGCATAAAAACGACTTGGTCACACCGGTCTGCCACTTCTTGATGCCGGGTTGTGAGAATCACTGTTTTACCCCGAGACTTAAAGGTATCCAAACGCTTCCAAATTATTGCGGTTTCTTCCGTTGTGAGATGGTGTTCAGGCTCATCGAGTAAAACTAATGCAGGATTCCCGATCAAGGCCATGGCCATTCCTGTCTCTGTGTACTTCAAAGCTGGAAGACGGTCAACTCTGTGCTTTGCTTCCTTCTCTAGATGAAAGTTTTGAATCATTTCGCGAACATGGTCTTTTGGATGAGCTAATTTAAGTGCTCGAGCCTGAAAGGTTAAATTTTCTTCGACAGTGAGATGGGAGAGTAACGGATTAAACTCTGGAATGACGCCTAAACCAGCCTGAAGCCGCGCCATTTTGGGATCGTTGAGAACATTAATGTTCTCAACAAAGACTTCACCAACAGACGGTTTTAACAGTCCGGCTAAAAGCAGGAGTAAGGACGTCTTGCCGCTGCCGGTTGATCCGTAAAGGGCGATAATCTGACCTTCAGACAACTCAAGGTTGAAATTAGCAAGCACATCCCCCCGCCCCTGTTTGATTGTAACGTTTTGACAACGGAGCGCCATAATATTCCTCCTTAAATTCCTTCCAGTAAATAATGTTGCAATTCTTGAACCGTATCCTCTAGGTGTAGTGCACCCTGAGAAAGCAAAAGATGTAAACTCGCAGCAGCTGTCATACCAAAGATCGAGGTCGCCAAAAGCGCACTGTTCGTCGCTCGAAGTTCATTGATGGCAACACCTTCTTCAATGATGGTTTGCAAAAAGTTCAAATACGTTTCCAAGTTTGCCCTGAAAAGACGTTGCCTCTCATGATTGCCCCAGACTTCACTTAACAAGAGTTTGGTAAATTCGGGATGCTCATACGAAAGCCGGGTCTGAACTTCAATGGCTTTAGCCAAACGAGCGGAGGCATTCTCTAAATCATGGGTAGCTGATAGCACCTCGGATATAAATAGATCGATTGCTCCTCGTATAAGATTAAGAAAGAGATCATCCTTACTTTTATAACGATAGAACAATGTCCCTTTGGCAACACCCGCTTTTGTGGAAATCTCATCCATCGTAGCTCTTTCAAACCCCTTGGCTGCAAAAACCTCAAGTGCGGCTTGGAAAATAACCTTTTCTTTTTGATCAGACATACAACACCATCCTTAACGAAAACTTCAA
This sequence comes from Bacillota bacterium, assembly GCA_021779415.1. Next base: position 7,197 of record JAJYAS010000041.1, on the reverse strand, counting down.
ACCCACACTGGTCAGTAAATTAACCGCCTTTCATTAAAATTAAGATTCAAAAAAATTAATCTGACCAGTCAGTCTAATTGACTAACTGGTCAGATTCTACACTATTTCGTGACCTTATGCAAGTATATTTCAAATCCAACTTAAACTTAAATTATTAAAGCAATTTATCTACAAATACGTCACGAAATATGTTACGATTAAATATCTTAGAATACTCACATGATTCATTTCAGGGAGGGTAGCCCTTGAATAAAAAACACTTTTCATTGATAACCTTACTTATTTCCCTCACTTTTGTGATTCTATTATATCCAAAACTCCAGCACCCTGCTGCTTTAAAGGCGTTTGTCTCACAGTGGGGATGGATTAGCATCTTTGTAGACCTATTTATCATAACCCTTCTAATGCTTTTTCCGGTAGTACCCTTTGTCTTAATTGCCGGAGTTAACATTATTCTTTACGGCTTAGTGGGCGGTTTTCTTCTCTCACTTGGCGGAAGCCTGTTGGGTGCCTCTCTAGGTTTTTGGCTAGCCCGTTCACTTGGGCAGGCATGGGCTCAGCCTAAGGTAGCCAAGCTTGGAAAATGGGGCACTCAAATTGAAGGAAATAGCTTTTCGATTGTTCTCATTTCTCGTCTTATTCCAATCCTGCCCTCTGCCGCAGTCAATTATGCAGCGGGCTTATCCCTTATGACCTATCCGACGTTTTTGTTAGCCACTCTTATTGGTAAATTTCCTATGATTATTTGGGAGTCTTGGGTGGGACATTCCTTCTGGCGACTGTCACATCATCCAGGTCAGTTATTGATAGCCTTAGTATTCGGAGCACTCCTCTTTGGAACTGTCGGTCTCTATTGGTATTACATAATCAATCGTACAGGTGATCCTCTGCCATAATCTTAAAAGAATAGCAAAAATAATAGCCGCCTGTTCCATGACAGGTGGCTATTTGTTAATGATAATTATTATTTACTCTTTTTAGCTATTCATCACCCCGGGCGATTTTAGCCACTTCTAGTGCATCTTCCTGATAAATATTGGCCAGTAGCCACCGATCATCTTGCCAAATGAACTCCCAAAATTCAGTGTAGTAAAGCCGATGGGTATTATCTCCAGATATCTGACGTCCAGATGTATCTACTGTGTAATCGATTAAACTAGCGGAAATCATGACCATATAATGTTGTGTCAGCTCATCTAAATGGCTATGGATAAATTCAATATCCCCCGTGTTCAGTACGGGTTCCTTGATCACATTCCGTTCTCCACGTGCTTTCATCCCTTGAAGATCTGCTCTGTACTTATTACTAAGAGTCATCGTTAAATACTCTTTATCTGCCGAAAGGTCTTGACGACTCCAGGCGTCTTGCAACCAGAAGAATACCTGACGGACCCGTCCGATTAGGAAATCCCGGTCCCAACGTGGAAACGACTCTGCATAATAACGCATATTTTCCCGAGTAAAATTGATGGCCTTGCCAAAACGCTGAAGAGAAGCTGAATTCGTGATAGGCCGTCCATTTAGATCTACTGGTAACTCGTTGGGATATTTGATCGACCTTCCTTGACCCAAGCGGCGCGAAGAGCGCAAGGCCTTGAAGATAAGGTAAAGGATCACCATTAAAAAGAGGAAACTAAAAAGGCCACCAAACATCGACCCCCCGGAAGAATTCCCCCCGAAGAAAAAGAACGGGAAGGGAAAGAACCCGCCGAGCCCGCCACTAGCAGATCCTCTGGGCAGACTCCCCCCGGAGAAAGACCCGCCACTATAACTTCGTCCAGAACTTCCTCCCAAACTTCCACCCACTCCCCCGCCCCCGCGTGCTAAAGCAAGAGAAGCCTGGCCCGAAAGGAGCATGAAAGTGATGGCAACTCCTATTTGTTTTATCCTCGTATTCATGCCCACTAATTACCCCTTTTTTGCCTATTTTTCTAGCCCAACTTTAAGTCCTGCTTTAAGCTTAGCTAACTCGTCCTCAACCTCCGAATTAGCCTTGCTCTTTTCCAATTCCGCAAATTGATCCTCAATAGTATTGGTGCTCACCATTGTACGAGAAGCATTAGCTTCAGCTTCTATGCGTTCAACCCGGTCTTTCATCCGATCAATGTCAGCCAAGGGGTCGTGTGATGAGAGCCCAGATATCGCTTCATTAGCATTTTTCATAGTTTGAGCCCGACGTTGGCGCATTACGAGATTGTTGCGTTCCAATTTTGCTTTTTCCAACTTCTCCGTAAGAACGCGTAGATTATCCTGAAGGTCTTCGACAGCTTTACCCTGTTCCAGAAGCTGTGTTTCGTAATCTGTTCGGCTAGCTTCAGCCTGTTTTTTGTAAGTCAAGGCAGTCCGTGCTAAATCATCTTTACCCTGCTGTACAGCAAGAGTCGCCTGTCCCGCGCGTAGTTCAATTTCCTTATTCAGACCCTCAATGCGTTCCTCAAGTTGAATCTTATCAGCCACAGCACGGTTAACTTGAATTTGAAAGTTTCGCACTTCCTCCATTGCGCGTTCAACATAGAGATTTAACATTTTCTCAGGATCTTCCGACTTATTCACCATATCCATAATATTGGCTTGAAGCAGATCTTTAACTTTGCTAAATAATCCCATAATTTTTGGTCTCCCTTCGTTTCAGCGTATGTACATGCACTGTAGTTCTAATCTTAGTTTATCCAATCTACGATCATTTGCAATCTTTACATATTCTCCTTTTCATAGAAAAATACCTTCCTTTCGAGAAATCCTTTTAGTACTTTTTCCCATGCGAGTTCAATTTCATAATGACCTTACCCCTCTCGAGTGAGGTCATTATGAAAATAATTGGGCAATGGATAATTCAATACCGAGCAAACGCTTTAGCTATTTCCTGATACCCAGTCGCATTGGGATGCGCATAATCTTGGCCAATCAACAACCGCTCTTTCCCTCTAAATTCACGATCAATATAGACTGGATCAGCTCCGTAACGTTTTGCCCAGGTAACGATCATGGTATTGGCATTATCCAGGACCCCTTGTGCCTGCTCAAAATATTGTACATATGGGCCTGCTGGCAGGGGATTATAGAGCGTGGCCACTTTAACGGTTGCCCTAGGGTTGAGTCTCCTAAGCACATCCCCAATTTTCGAAAGATTTTGACCCATGGTGTTGAACGTATGCTTTAGAGATGTGTTCATGATTTGATTGGGTTTTTCTATAAAATGAAGTAAATCATTAGAACCAATCGTGAGTGTGATCAGAGAAGCCTGGGAAACCGAGTGACACAGGTTATTATTCGTCTGTAACAGATTTAGCAGTCCACTCGTCGTTAAACCGTTTACACCACAGTTAAGCACATGCAAGTCAGGGTTATGCCTACGCAAAAAAGCAGCATATAACGATGGGAAAGAAAATGAACTTTCAACCCCATACCCTGCAGTGATCGAATCACCCAAAGCCAAATAGATAGTCACCTTTTCACCGCTTTCAAACTCCCTAATAATTTAGGATATGCATGTTATGTATTGACTGTTACGCCAAAGAATAAACCACAAAAATTATGGGATTATAGTCAAAAGGGGGGGATTCAATCCATGGATACTATTTGGGAAATTATTAAAAAAGGAAATACTTCTTCGTTTTACGCAGCACTAGGCAATCTCTTCCTTGTCATTCTAAAAGGAATTGCTGCTTTTTCTAGTGGAAGTGGCGCCATGTTTGCCGAGGCTATGCATACAGGTGCTGATACTGTCAACCAAGTCTTCGTCTTTATCGGGAGCATTCTCGCAGAACGAAAACCGACTCCCCGTTTCCCAACTGGCTTTGGGCGCCTTATCAATGTATTCTGCATGGGAGCCGTGATTATTGTTACCATCATGGCCTATGAGACAGTACTGGAAGGCATTCATCTAATCCAGCATCCCACATCCGTCCAAAGTTTATGGTTCACCATTTTTAGCCTTGGCTCCTCAATGGCCATTGACGGCTATGTCTTACTCAAGGCTATGCGTGAAATCGTGAGAGAAACACGTGCCGAAGGAAAGGGATTTAGTCTGATCCTAGCTGCTCTTAAGAATGTAAGAAGAGCCTCCCCTGCAACTCGCCTTGTCTTCTATGAAGACCTAGTAGCCACCTTTGGAGCGATACTAGCCATCGGAGCTATCCTCATCTCACACTTTACTCCCATTAAAGCATTAGATGGTTTCGCTGCGATTATTATAGGATTTCTCATGTTAGGGGCTGCCTATAGAGTTGGCTATGACAACATGGTGGGACTCATCGGCGTTTCTGCTCCCAGAGAAGTCGAAGACAAAGTGGCACAAATTATCTTATCCGATCCCGATGTTACGGATATAAACAAAATACGCATCCTACAAGAAGGGCGTTTTTATCATGTCGAAAGTTATATCGAGTTGCGTCAAGGGTTGACCTTGGCTAAGGCCGGCGAGATCAAAGCTAGGGTTCGGGATCAGTTATTAGCCTACGAAGATGTCACCGATGTTACATTAGGGATTATTGAGGATAACGGGGTTAAGGATTGGAGACCCACTGAGCAAACTGCACGCTAATCGACATCCACAAGAAGTTTATCGTAACAATAAAACGGTTCTTCTTTACCTAAAAAGCTAATGATCCCAATATACTTGTAGCCACATTTGTTAAACAGTGCCTGCATCTTTTCATTCATTGAATTAGTGTCTGTTTTTAAATAAACAATATTATGGCTCTTAGCTAAAGCCTCGGCAAAGTTCATAAGTTCCATTCCCACTCCGTTTTTTCGATAATCAGGGTGAACGGACATCCTGTGAATAGTCATGCCTTCTTGTCCAGAAGACCAATCGAGCCCACTATATTCAGTAGGTTCAATTTGATTTACACAAATGAAAGCGACAAGCTTTCCATCTCTCTCTGAAGCGTATAAATTACCTTCTTTAATATCCGCAATAAAATCCTTTTTCTGAGGATAATTCTCATCCCATTGGTAATTGTTGTAGGTATGCATTTCAAGAACCGTCATCCTGATAATATCCATTATTTCATCGATATCCTCTAAGTGGGCTTTTCTCATAATTCAAGACTCCTTCAAAATCATTGCTTTTCTCTTTTACGATGGCTACTAACAGCAACTGCCACCACTGTTATCCGAACAATCGCAGCTTGGTTCAGTGCCGGTCAGCCAGCCCTTGATGATGGCAGAGGCACAGCCAACTCCCGGTTTCACTTCTAATGCATTAAATGGACAATTCTTAACGCATGCACCGCATTCTATACAACGGTCTTTATCAACAATGATCGATCTACCCTTACTTATAACAAAAACACTATGCGGACAAACCTCGATGCACTTTCCACAGCCAGTGCACTTATCTGACTTCATGTTCAAGGTAGAAACATTTTTCAAATACCTATTCTTCATTGAAATTAACTCCTCTAAACTTTAATAAAGCTACTTAGCAAAATCAAAACTGTCCCTAAGAATGCAGATATAATAATCGCAGGAATAGCTATTTTCATCTCTTTCAAAACACCTGAGAAAGAAGTGAAGGTTGAGGAACCAGTAAAGTTCATTGCAAAAAAAGCAGATGCTGGAGGAAGAATGAGTAAATACCCCAGAGCTCTTAATAAACCAGATTGAGGTACATACGGCCAACCATTAAGCATATTTACTAGGACGGCCCAAATAAAACCTAACAACCACCCTTTCCACGCGAAAGCCCTACCGGGAATCCAAGGCAATAGTACCGGAGTTAATACACATCCGACTATCACTGCACCCATATATCCGTAAAAATCAACTAAACCAAAAGGCCCTAAGCCAATAAGGTTTAACAAAAAGAATATCCCAAAAATAGTCAAGGAACTCTTGAACGTACTAACCAATTCCACCGGGGTCAAAACTAGTCGATCCAAAGCACTGAACTTGACGGTTCGCATTTCGGCGGTGGCTTTCATTCCAGAATGGATAAATTCTTTGACCTCCTTTGCTCTTACCGGTCCATAGAGCACTTTGAAACCAGAATACTTTAAAACCTCGTGAGCACTTACGCCTGGTGCGCCCAACTGTGGCAAAATAAGAGTTTTGTGAGACACAACCTTCTCTAATTGTACGATAGCAATACGGTTTAGAACTTCCCTGGTCCCGAATGTGCCCTTTCCAGCGGCACACCATACATTTATACCCTTAGTGTCAAGAACCAGAATCCATGCATCCAACTCGTCTAATTCTTTTCTCAAGTTGTCAAAGCTCATTTTATAATTAGCTGTCACCAGAACAGGGGAAGATCTATCGGGGTTCCCGACACTATAAAGTCCGGGCTCTACCTTAAAATTCATTCTATTAATACCCCAACGAGCCTTCCAAGAACCTAAAATATCCTGAATTGTCAATTGAGATGATGTGTGCATGATTTTTGTTTCTCTGCTAGTAATCTCCATAATGCTACCCCTCTTCAATTCGTACGCCAAGGACAATGCATTCGGTGCTCATTCCCAGTATTGGGGCTACTACTGTGGATAGTAGATAACCATACTTAATGAACAAATTGTATCGCCAGAATTTTTATAAGCATGTGGCCCGTCTGCCTTAAATCGCATAGAGTTTCCCGTAGTTACCGCAAAATCCTCGCCGTTTACGTTGATAGTGACCTCACCGGAAAATACAGTCACGAATTCCTGTGTACCATGTGGGTGAGCCTCTGCTTCTAAATAACCTCCACCGTCGAGTTCAAGGGAATACATTTCGAACCGCCTTGAGCTGTCAAAAGGAAATATGGGAAAGTTCCTAACCTTGCCGTTATCCTCTATAAGTGGCTGAATCAAACACTTATCGACAATCTCGATGTCAGATTCCGGTCTGCTCATAAGTTGAGTAAACGATATTTTTAGCCCATTTGAAATCTTCCATAACGTTGACACAGTTGGGTTTACCTCGCCCCGTTCAATCTGCCCAAGCATACTTTTGCTGACACCCGATAGCTTTGCAACATTGTCAAGGCTCAGCTTCTTATCTGCACGAAGTCTTTTTAAACTTTCGGCAATAACAACATTTAGGTTATCCAAAGTATTTTCCTCCTGTCAATTGACATTATAATGCACAAGTACTATTATTATAGTGCACACTATTATTGTATCGTGCACTATAATAATAGTATCAATGTATTATATCATACGATAATTAGGAGGCAAATATCCATGTTAAATATAGCAGCATTTTCATCCTATG
>JAJYAS010000815.1 GCA_021779415.1 Bacillota bacterium | reverse complement strand
TTTTATTTTTAAGCGGGATCCCTAATTTTCCATCCACTGGAACAGCTGTTGACTGTTCAATATCTATAAAACAGAGCGGTGGGAAAAGCACACACCACCAGTTTGAGCCCTTGCCCTCCCCAATCACGATACGTAAAGCCTCATAGTCACCTGCTGGAAGTACTAAGGATCCATAGGACTTAGTAGGAAAGGAAAAATGGCCATATTCTGTATGTACCGAGTAATCCTTTCCCCAATTCGTAACCACTAAGCGCCCTATATTTTCCATTTCCGGACTGAGCTGCTTAAGGATAGTTCGTGATTCATCTAATGACTTAGAAACGGCTAATTGAGGAGAAACTTCTTTCAAAATGGCATCGCGAACCGCTCGTTTTAACTCTTGATCCTGTTCGCTATCTGAATTGGCAAGGACATGAAAGCGGATCAGTTGATTCGGCCTTGGATCTAGTGCTATTTCATCCGTTGCTTCATATAGTTTATTGGCTTCTATTGCACTAGCATTAGCACTACTTTCCTTAAACGGTCCCCAAAGAGCCGCGTTTCCCCAAATCGTAAGGCTACTTAACATAATAAGAAGTATAAATCTCAGTACTTTCATGATTCTAGTCCCCTCACCCTCTTCAACTCCTTGTAGAAGTGGTCAAATTATTATATTAATAGCAGTTTGTCCAAGAATGTGAAGATTTAAGCAAAGTATTTACTTTTTTATTCCTGTATTTTTAAGAGAGAATGCTGACGCCTCCAAAGCTCGTTCATAACATACTAAAAAAGCAGAAAGGCCTTGCTTTAATAGCAAAGGCCCTTAATCCTATATAAACCAAATTATTAAACTTTAATATATAAGAGCACGTAATAGTCTACCTAACACCACTATAGATCGCTTATTACCTAACTAGGATCTTTCGACCATAATCAAGCAGGTCACCACCCAAAATGATGATTCGTTCGACCTTGCAGGATATCTACCCAGCTACATACAACCTTTCGGCTGTATATAACCGACTTTCTTACACATGCATACATCTAAAGACATATGGTTGAGTAAGAAAAAACTCAACACCCTGCAAAATCTTAGCTCGACCCTTTACGATAAGTTGGAACCTTAAGACAATCGAAAATAGACTGCGCTAAAGCTTTTCCCCACCATAAAAAATCTTCCCTCCGACAATATACAAGCGTTTGACCACCTGTATATCATCTTTGGCCGACCCATATACACCCCGTGAAGAGCCTATATAAATCTTGGCTCAACCATTACGTACCCTTATGATCTTATTATCACCTCGACACCTTAATAATATACTGGTAAAATTTAGTCAAGTAACGCATTCTATTGTGAAAAGATTATTGTTGGTGAAGCTGCGTCTATTCGTGGTATACTTAATAAAACTATTGCTTTACTCCCCCCTGTTAACGATAGCAATTTTGCTTTCAAAGAACGATTATTTCAATGCGAAAGGAGTGACATGCGATGGGAGACAAGAGTCCTAAGAAAGAGACAAAAAAGCCCAAGCAACCTAAAAAACCAAAATAAACATTTAAAGGGTCTTCACGTTTTGCCGTGAAGACCCTTCTTTTCATCAAACTCTATGCGCTAAATCTCTTTAACATTTTAATGGTTTGAACATGCATGCCTTCATGATACATCCCAAATGTCAAAAATTCTCCAATAGTTTTTAAAGTTAAGCCAGAGGGCATGTTATATGGTTTTGCAACACTTTCGGCTAACCTGTTTTCGTAAACTAAAAAAGACTCAGCGTTCAAGACGCAAAGTCCATAAATTCTAAGTCCAATATTAATGGCGGAGGAGGTGGGATTCGCTCCGCTCCACCTGCGGTTCCGCTTTCACGCCGGGGCGGGAAAATGCTTCCATAGGTCGCATTTTCTGATCCGCCCGTTCGAATCCCACCCTAGTTTCTTCGTATAATTGGCGGAGGAGGTGGGATTCGAACCCACGGACGGCTTACACCGTCAAACGATTTCGAGTCGCTCTCGTTATGACCACTTCGATACTCCTCCGTATATAATTATGATGAAATCAACCATTTTTGATTGAAGTTCACCGTAATCGTTTAAAAAATGATTTTAAGATATTCGAACAATCATCTTCTAAAATCCCTGCTACAACATCAACCTTATGATTCCAGAGCGTTGTATTCAAGACATTCATGACAGAACCTGTTGCTCCACCTTTTAAATCTGCAGCCCCATAAACAAGTTGCTTTAAGCGGGCCTGTACGATGGCTCCTGCACACATTGGACAAGGCTCTAGGGTTACATACAACGTGGCGTCTGACAGACGCCATGAACCTAACTTCTCAGCCGCACGTTGGATCACTAAGACTTCAGCATGCGCAGTAGGATCCTGCCTCAGTTCTTTTTCGTTAAACGCCGAGGCAATTATTTGGCTGTCCTTAACGATAATGGCTCCAATCGGAACTTCCCCTAGTTCTAAAGCCTTCTCTGCTTGAACCAGAGCAAGACGCATCCAATCTTGATGAAGCATAGTTACCTCAATTTTTTGGTGACCCTGGGAGGAATCGAACCTCCGCAAGACAGGGTTTAGGAAACCCCCGCTCTATCCCCTGAGCTACAAGGCCATTAGTTTTGTTAAAAGAGTAAAAAGTTCGATATACGTACTTCGAATATCGAACCTGTTTACACAATAATTGGTGCGTTCGGAGGGATTCGAACCCCCGACATTCAGATTCGAAGTCTGACGCTCTATCCAGCTGAACTACGAACGCAAAAATAACAA
>JAJYAS010000814.1 GCA_021779415.1 Bacillota bacterium | reverse complement strand
TGCTACAACAATAAGCACCTCAGCACGATCCATTAGCTCTCGCTGACCTAGCAAACGGTGTATACCCGCTACCCCGACGTCGAAAAGTGTATCCACTTCGTGTCCCATATAACGTGCCGTCACCCAAGCTTCTTGAGCCACAGGCAAATCAGCCGTTCCAGCCGTCATAATGAGGATTTTTCCGGCAATGCTAGGATCCGCTAAAGGGCGAAGCAAGAGACAACGCGCCAAGGAATCATACTGGGCATTCGGAAAATGGGGCAAGATCTTGTTGGCATTTTCAAGGTCAAGACGTGTCGCTAATACATTTTCAGCCTTGGCGCCCAAGTGATTCAAAATGGAGATGATATGGTCAGGTTGTTTCCCCTGACAAAAAATCACTTCTGATTGTCCTGTACGAAGTGCCCGATGATGATCTAAACGGGCAAACCCTAAATCCTCAAAGGGAAGATCTTTTAATTTGGCTAACGCTTCTTCAGGGGAACATGAACCCTCATGAACGGATTCGAGTAGAACCTTTATCGACTCTTCATTCATACTAAAGCCTCCTGCTGGTCAGGGTTTAGGCTTCCTGAACGCAAGCCCATTAAATCTAGTGTGACAAACCTAAAACCCACTTTAAGCAATTGTGCTGTGATTCCTGGACATTCCTGGATAAATCTTGAGAAATCATTCCTAGGTATCTCGATACGAGCAATATCACCATGTGCCCTGACACGGCATTCTACGTAGCCTTTCTGATGAAGTATGGCTTCGGCATGCGCAATACGTTGAAGGAGTTCTGCGGTGATTGAATCTCCAAAGGGAACCCGTGATGCCAAACAAGCCATGGAAGGTTTGTTCCATGTTGGGAGATTTCGGCGTTGGGACAATAGCCGAATCTCTTCTTTTGTGAGACCCACTTCTAATAAGGGGCTTACAATCCCCAATTCTTGTAGAGCGAGCCTCCCAGGTCGATAGTCATGGGCGTCCGAGGAATTTGTACCATCAATCACCGTAGAATAACCCAGTTGGTGGCTAAAACTCAAAAAAGTCTCGAATAGTTTCTTCTTGCAATAATAACAACGTTCGGGGGGATTTTCTCGAAATTCCTTGAGTGCCATAATATCTAAGTCAAGCACGTCGACTGGGAATTTATACTGTTCCACCAAAGCTAGGGCTTCTAGTTCTTCTTGTGAAGAAACCATCGCTCCGCGTGCGAAGACGGCTCTACAATCTTGACCTAAGGTCTCTTGTGCAATGGTCATAAGATAAGTAGAATCAACACCGCCCGAAAAGGCAACTAAGACTTTTCCGAACGATTGTAAGCGTTTGATGAGTTGTGACTCTTTTTTATAGACGTTCTCTTCTATTGCTATAACCATTTTTGCTAATACCTTTCCTTATCCCTTTTCCCTATTCTACCTATAAGATAAATAGCTGTCAAAGAACAATTAAAGAGCAGAGGGGGCCTTAAGCCTTCCCCTGCTCTTAGTCTCTCACACTGAGTAATTTCTTAGAGCTTTAAGTACGTGAAATAGTTTTAACCGTTTTTCCACGAGACCCCAAATCCACCTCTCGGGTAATTCCAGTTAATGTTGCCAAATGGACAGCCTATCAGACATGTTCCACACTCAAGACACCCCTCGTATCCAACTGAAATGCGTTTTTCTTCTTCATCCCAATCGTAAACATGGGCAGGGCATATACGAGTACAAGGTTTATCTTGGCACTGTTTTAAGCAGACATTAGGATCATTAATCTTAATGTGACTTAACTTATCAGTATTAAACCGTACTAAAAAAAGTTTATCATCTAATTTCATAACAGCGCCCTCCATGCTCCATAGACATCCTTAATCAAACCGCCTTTAGAACGATTTTCGAAGATCATCTTGATAATTTCTTTTTGACGCTGTTTCTTCGGTGTTCCATCGGCAGATAAATACATTTTGGCCGCTTTAGAGAACATTTTAGGATATAATTTTAAGAGGTGTGGATTATTTTCAAAGAACTTACCCATATGTCTGTAATGATGAAGATCTTTAAGCACAAAGGAATCCCGTAAACGAGTTTCGTATACCGTCAATGCTTGGTCACTCACATCACCTGTTGTAATGGCTTGAGCTGCAACTTCACCCGCAATTTTACCCGAGATCATGGCCAAGTTCGAACCTTCCCTGTTCAACGAATTCATGAGCATTGCTGTATCCCCGACAACAAGTACTCCTTGCCTATGAAGTCTCGGTACCTGAGTATATCCTCCTTCAGGTATTAAGTGGGCTAAATATTCCTTAGTTTCTCCACCTTGAAGCAGACGTTTGACATAAGGCTTTGATTTCAAATTTTCAAGGAGATCATTGGGTGTCCAATTATTACGAATCATGGGTTCAAGAATCGCCCCAACTCCAATTGAAATTGAGTCCTTATTGGTATAAATGAACCCTACACCCATTAACCCTGCCGTAGAATCTCCATATAATTCGATCGTAGCCCCTTGACCCTCATCAAGACAGAAACGATCTTCAATTTTTTCTTTAGGTAAAGCAATGATTTCTTTTACGGTCACAGCAACTGAGTCTGGCTTTAATGGCTTAGCAAGTCCAGCTTTTACAGCTAAGAAGTTATTAACACCTTCCGCTAAGATAACGACCTTAGCACCTAACTCCCCTTCAGCACGACCCGTACGAACCCCTACGACATTTCCGTTTTTGTAGAGTAGATCTTCTACTAGAGTTTCCGTAATGATCATAACGCCAGCTTTTTCGGCTTGTTGGGCAAGC
>JAJYAS010000813.1 GCA_021779415.1 Bacillota bacterium | reverse complement strand
AGGCTTGCGTTTTCGGATCATGACTTCTAATGTTCTCAAGGATCAATTTGAGGCCCTTGGAGCACAAGCACTTCCCATGCCTTTTAATGATGTTTACCAAGCTTTGCTCAATGGAACGGTCGATGCAGAAGAAAATACAATTTCGAACATTAATACTCAGAAGTTTAATCAAACCCAAAAGTACCTAACCATCAGTAATCACGGTTATTTAGGGTATGTCGTACTCACTAACCTTGATTTCTGGCAAGGCTTGTCTCCACAAGTTAGAAAGATACTCGAAGATACCATGAATGAGGTGACCATCTGGGAACGGGAAAGGGCAAGAGAAATGGATCAAAAACAACTTGTGGAATTAGAGCAGGAGGGCAAGTTGAAAATTACCCGTTTGAGCCCAGGAGAAAAATTGGAGTTAGAAAAGGCCTTAAATCCAGTCTATGACCGCCTTTCTAAAGAAATTGGGCAGGATTTGGTTAATAGAGTTATACGAAATTCAAGAATAGAAGAGTAGGTAAAGTTTAACGGGGGCATCTACCTAAAAGGAATTAAGAAAGTCAAATTTAAGAGGTAAGAGGGGGATGTAGAGTGGAAAAACAAATGAAACAAAAATTTTACAATGTTTTATACTTTAGGGTTCTATTTGCGATCGTAGTCGGGATATTTCTAGGCTATTTTTATCCTGGTCTTGGAACAAAAATGAAACCTTTGGGTGATGGTTTTATCCAGCTCATCAAAATGTTAATTGCACCGATTATTTTCACGACAGTTGTTGTGGGTATTGCTAGTATGGGTGATATGAAAAAGGTAGGTCGAGTGGGGCTGAAAGCAATCGTATATTTTGAAATAGTTTCTTCGATTGCCTTAGTACTTGGTCTTATTGTGGTTAATATTTATCAACCAGGCGTTGGAATCAATGCCAATCCTGCGACTTTGGATGTTAAATCAATTGCCAGTTATACTACTGCTGCAAAATCTTTGAATGCTGTTGACTTTTTACTGAATATTATTCCAAATACAGTTGTTGACGCATTTGCCAAGGGGGACATTCTACAGGTATTGCTGTTTTCAATCCTATTCGGTTTTTCATTGTCAGTATTGGGGGAAAAAGGGAAGCCATTGGTTGCCTTCTTTGATCAACTATCAAAAGCGTTGTTTGGCATTGTGGGTATGATTATGAAAGTTGCCCCAATTGGTGCATTTGGTGCGATGTCCTTCACGATTGGGAAATATGGTATTCATACTCTAGTATCGTTGGGTAAGCTGATGGCCGGCGTTTATACCACAAGTCTTCTCTTTATCTTCATTGTTCTTGGACTGATCGCCAGACTTAACGGATTTGGCATTTGGAAATTCATCAAATATATCAAGGAGGAAATGTTTATCGTCTTAGGAACTTCCTCTTCAGAGTCTGTTTTACCCCGTATGATAGATAAAATGGAAAAATTAGGATGCTCTAAATCGGTCGTTGGTCTGGTTATACCGACGGGATATTCCTTCAATTTAGATGGTACTTCAATTTATCTTACTATGGCTGCAATCTTTATTGCCCAGGCTTGTAATGTACATCTGAGCATTGTACAACAATTGACGATAGTGGCGGTTTTGATGCTTACTTCCAAAGGAGCTGCAGCTGTCACTGGTGGTGGGTTTATCACATTAGCTGCAACATTAGCGTCTATTAGTACAATTCCAGTAGCAGGATTGACACTTTTACTTGGAGTTGACCGCTTTATGTCAGAGGCTCGGGCACTAACGAATTTAATAGGTAACGGTGTTGCCACCATTGTAGTATCTAAATGGGAGAAAGAGTTTGATACTGAAAGAGCAGAGTTTATTTTTAACGGAACAACAAGGGAAGATTTTCCGACTGGAGTGAAAACAGAAAAGATCTAGCGGACATTTGCGACTAACAACATTAAGGTGCATTTTAAGTGGAATCCCCTTGATGTCTACTTTTATTTCGACGTGAATCGTGGTATTATGCAAAATAAGAGTTTTGTCCCAACTATTCTTGGGAGACAAGGCCATAGACAAAGTGCTATGGCCTTATACATATTTTAAACACTCAAATAAATGTTACAAGGTTAGTCTTAAAAATCATATTCGATGGAGGATGGTATGGGAGCACAAGCAGTTAAACGAATTTACGTCGAAAAGAAGCGGGGTTATGATATTGAAGCACAGGGTCTCTATAGTGATTTATTAGAAAATCTGGGCATCCTTGGTTTAGAGAAATTAAGGGTCATTAATCGTTATGATATTTCTGGAATTACGGATGAGGAATATGCGCAGTCCCGACCGATAATTTTTGCTGAGCCCCCGCTGGATCTGGTCTTTGACGAGAATTTAGAAATTCCCACCGAGGACCTGGTTTTCGCAATGGAATACCTACCGGGTCAGTATGATCAACGGGCGGATTCTGCAGCCCAATGTGTCCAGATCTTGACTCAGAAAGAACGACCCACTATCTCCTCGGCTAAAGTGATTGTTTTAAAGGGTCAAATATCACTAGCCAATTTTCAGAAAATCAAGGATTACTGTATTAACCCTGTTGAATCACGGGAAGCTTCTTTAGCTAAACCCGAAAATCTGGAATTCGAAGCTGTGATTCCACCGGATGTGGAAGTAATTGATCGCTTTATTGAGAAGACGCCTGCTGAGCTGAAAACGTTTTTTCAAGCAACTGGTTTAGCGATGAGTTATGAGGATTTGGCTTTTTGTCAGGATTATTTTCGAGATACAGAGAAAAGAAACCCAACAATTACC
>JAJYAS010000812.1 GCA_021779415.1 Bacillota bacterium | reverse complement strand
AAGCCGGTTCATTATTGGCTAAACATAAAGCTTCCGTTTCCTCCAGACCCCAGCGTTTTAGCCAACGTTGAATTATCCATTCTGGGTGAGAATAACGCACAGAGAGATAGCGAACGGTTTCGCGCTTGGCATCTGGCCAAGGAAACTCCCAAGCAGAACTCATGACTTTCCGCAGGACGACATTGACTAGCCCTGTATACTTTGGGTTACCTTTTGCTAATTCCACGCTTTCATTGACTGCAGCGGCTGGAGGAATCTTATCCGCATAAAGCAATTGAAAAGCACCGATCCGCAAAATCGCCCTAATTTCATGTGGAAGCGCAGACATTGACTTGTTTAAATGTCTGCGCAAAGCATAATCTAACGTAAGTCTATGTTTAAGTGCTCCATTCACCAGCAACGTTACAAATTGTCGATCTCTAGAATCTGGTAGTCTGCCAATATTATTCTGTAACAAGAGATTGGCGTAAGCCCCTTCCACTTCTACACGCGTCAATATCTGTACTGCCATACTTCGAGCTGTCAGCTTAATCATCACTTCTCCCCCGCGCAATGAGAATAAATCTTGCTAACTGAAGGACCGCAGCCAAAGCGGCTGCTACGTAGGTTAGAGCCGCTGCATTTAAGACAGAACGAGCACCACCTATTTCATTTCCTCCGAGCATACCTTTCTCCTGTAGTAGGGACATCGCTCTACCACTGGCATTGTATTCGACCGGCAGAGTAATTAGCTGGAAAATTACAGCAAAGGTAAACGCTACTATCCCTATCTGTAGAAGCCAGTCAAAGCTTGGCATGAATAGCCCTACCATAATCAAAATCGGACCTGCCCCACTGCCAAAGTTAGCAATAGGAACAAAGGATGACCGAAGTTGCATCGGAAAATATCCTGCAGCATGCTGCAAAGCATGACCAGTTTCATGAGCGGCTATCGCCACAGAGGAAAGTGAGCTACCATGATAAACATCCTCACTAAGCCGAATAACCCGCGTACGTGGATCGTAGTGATCGGAAAGTCGCCCTCCAATCGGTTCAACCCGCACATCGTATAATCCGCCACTGTTCAAAAGTTCACGAGCTGCCTGAGCCCCTGTGAGTCCAGTCTCTGAACGGATTTTAGAATACTTTTTGTAAGACGAAGAAATCCGGAATTGAGCAAATAAAGAAAGCAAGATTGCCGGAATTAAGAGAACCATTGTCGCATCCCAAAAAAACATATAACCACCCCCATATTAAACTTCCCCAACACCCTTTCTTAAAGTAGGGTACCAAGCGTTTGCTTCAACCTAATTTTTCGCCAGTTTGGCCGTGCCGACCCTTAAAAAAATCTTTGGCAGACATCCTGCGTTTTCCTGCTGGTTGGACTTCCCAAACCCGGAGGATCCCGTCCCCCGTCTGTACTAACAAACCATCTTCGATTACTTGAATAATTTCACCCTGGTCAAATGACTTAGCACCTTTGTCGACCTGAGGATAAAGAGCGCTTCGCCAGATCTTGAGGTTTTCCCCTCTGAAGACCGTGTAGGCCCCCGGCCAAGGATTTAGTCCTCGAATCTGATGATGTAGATCGACCGCGCTACGTGACCAATCTATACGTTCATGTTCGCGTTTCAGTAGCGGAGCATAATTGGTTTCACCAGTTTGGGGTATCTGAATTAATTTCTCAAGTTGTAACTTACGCAACGTCTCTATCAGCAATTCTGCACCCAAGATAGCCAATTGATCATAAATTTCACCCGTTGTCGCTTCATTGGAAACTATAATTTCGCGTTTTAGCAACATGTCCCCCGTATCTAAGCCTTCGTCCATGAGCATGGTCGTCACGCCTGTTAAGGTTTCCCCATTCATTAGTGCCCAATGAATGGGTGCGGCGCCCCGGTATGCAGGAAGCAGAGAAGCATGAACATTAATACACCCTTTTAAAGGGATCTGTAAAATATCCTTGGATAGAATCTGTCCGTAAGCGACGACAATAATACTCTCAGGAGCCAGATCCTTAAGCAATTGAATCCCTTCGGGCGTTTTTATACTTGCAGGTTGAAAAACAGATAAACCTAATTCCTCAGCGGCGACTTTTACGGGACTAGGTCTTAAGTTCTTTCCTCGTCCAGCCGGTCGATCAGGCTGGGTAAAGACCCCCACAACCTCATGCCCTTCTCGCACCAAGGCCCATAAAGTCGGTACGGAATAATCAGGTGTCCCCATAAAAACTATGCGCATAACAACCCCCCCTACTCGTGGTTCTCAAATCTTTTCGAACCCCGTACCCATGGTTCAATAATTTAGTATTGGTTTTTATCCCTTTTCGCTTAGCTGCGATAAGTTTTCTTAGCCAAATCAATAAATAATATCCCTTCCAGATGATCGATCTCATGTTGTAAAGCACGAGCTAATAAACGGTCGGCATGAATGTCGCACATTTCACCATGACGATTTAAACCCTGAACACGAATCTTAGCGGCCCTAACGACATCTCCTGTTATATTCGGAATACTAAGGCAACCTTCTTCTGCGACAGCTTCCCCTTCTTTTTCCAAAATAACTGGATTTACAAGTTCCACTATTTGATCATCGACCTTAACGACAATGACCCGCTTGGACACCCCAATTTGAGGAGCAGCTAATCCTACTCCTTCTGCTGCATTCATAGTATCCAGCATATTATTGAGGAGTTTTATAATCGACGCATTAACTTCTTTAACCTCTTTCGCCTTTTCACGCAGCACATCCGTCCCAATTTCTACAATCTGATATATAGCCATTTTC
>JAJYAS010000811.1 GCA_021779415.1 Bacillota bacterium | reverse complement strand
GTTGAAGCGGAAACCACGACCTTTGAGGTAGGTATTTGAATCGTTGGTCCTCTACCCCCGAGCTTAGCAGGATTTACTAAAGCTGCCGCTTTTACCTTCTCTATTAAATCACTGGAAAGTGCCTGTAAATCAGCTCCCGGCCTCCCTGACGGTTTGGCCACAACATCGACAGCCCCCAGATCAAGGGCTTTCAACGTGTCTTTTGCCCCTTCCGTCGTCACCGAGCTTAAGATAATCACGGGAGTCGGTTGCCAGCGCATAATTTCTTCCAATGCTTGCAACCCATCCATGACTGGCATCTCGACATCCATTGTAACGACTTGAGGACGAAGAGCCTGGAGTTTCAAAATCCCTTCGCGCCCATCTCGCGCGGTATCCAGTACTTTAATACCAGGATCCTGACTGAGTATCTTTTGTAGGGTTAGCCGCATGAAGGGAGAATCATCGACGATTAGAACCCCAATAGGTGTTTTAAGCGCTGACGTCATGGCTTGCTTCTCCACCCATGATGTGATCAAGGTCCAAGAGAATGAGCAAGCGCTCTCCAATTTTCCCAACACCACGTATGAACTGAGCATCCATGCCTAAGGCAATCGGTGGCGGTGGCTCAATTGCTTCACTTTCTAAACGCAAAACTTCGGTTACCGCATCCACTCGAATACCGAAAACCTTCGTTTGTACTTGTAAGACAATGATCCGACTTAGGTCAGTCTCTTCCACTCGTTCCATTCCGAACCGAGTACGCAAGCTGATCACAGGAATAACATTTCCCCTTAGATTAATAACTCCCTCTACATAATCAGAAGCTTTAGGCACCCGAGTAATCGGTGGAATTCGGATAATCTCCTGAACCCGCATAATATCAACGCCGAACTCCTCATTTCCTAGGCTAAAGGTAACCAATTGTTCTTCTGCCATTGTTAAACCCTCCTTTTAATCGATGTTCAAACCTCGAGGCTAGAATTAGGCACTGCGTGTGACTAAAACGTCTTGAATTAGGGACCCAATATCCAGAATCAAGGTTACTTTACCATCTCCAAGGATCGTAGCACCGGCAATGCCGGGGAGATTATTGAGTAAATCGCCCAAGGATTTAATAACAACTTCTTGCTGTCCACGCAGTTCATCTACAATTAGACCCAATGCTTTATCGCCAAAGCCGACAACGACGACAAAGACTTCACTACTTTCGGTTTCTGGAGTTGGAAGATCGAACTTCTCCTGTAAAGAAATAAGAGGTAATGTGTTGCCACGCAATTGAACCATTGGCAGTCCACCCACAGTTTTGATATCCTCTCTATTAACTAGAAGAGTCTCTAAAACAGAGGAAAGTGGAACAGCGTAAATTTCTTGACCAACTTCAACTAGAAGAGCCTGAATGATCGCTAAAGTCAAAGGCAACCGAATAGTAAAGGTACTCCCCTTCCCTTTCCGAGTCGTGATATCCACCATTCCTCCAAGACTATTCAACGCCTTCTTAACAACGTCCATCCCAACCCCTCGGCCGGAAATATCTGTCACCACATCTGCTGTGCTAAAGCCCGGCAAAAAGATAAGATTGGCGATATCCCGTTCAGAGAGTTCCTCTCGCTCTCCAATTAGGCTTTTAGAAACCGCTATTTGGCGAATTTTATCGAGGTCTAACCCTGACCCGTCATCCGTGATGAGAATAGCTATGTGATTGCCTTCATGATATGCATTCAGTGTAATCGTACCAAATTCTGATTTGCCTGCCTCACGACGCTCTGCCGGTGACTCTATCCCATGATCCACAGAGTTTCGAATCAGATGCATTAAGGGATCCCCGATAACTTCCACGACCGTCTTATCCAGTTCTGTATCTTCCCCTTTTAGGACAAGCTCTATCTCTTTCCCTGTCTTTTTAGCTAGATCTCGAACTAAACGAGGAAAACGATTAAAGACTGTCCCGATCGCCACCATACGTAAACGCATAACACTTTCTTGGAGATCATTCATTAAACGACCCAAGTAAACATTGGCTTCATTCAAATTGTTGACCATACCGTCCGTACTATACTGACCCTTCAGGTCTAAACCGATTTGTACCAAACGAGTCCGGGTAATAACCATTTCTCCTACAAGGTTAATGAGGTTATCCATCCGAGCCGTATCCACACGAATCGTATGTACCTGTGTATTCCCTTCTCCATTCGGTGCTTCGATAGCCGGAGCCGAGAGTGTCTTCACAGACTCTTTTGGTACAACAACCGCTTTGGGAATCGCAAGGGGCTTGATTTTCTCATCACCCAACACATTATCGATCACGTTAAACGTTTTATCCGGTTCTTCTATCCCTCCAAAATTTTGATAGGGATGGACAAACACATCTACCAACTCTGAAATTTCCAACAGTTCCCTTTGGATCTCTTCCTTGGGTTCATCACAAATAACGAGCATTGAAAAACTTTCCGCGTTCCCAGTTTCCAGCTCTTCGACACTCGGAAGAAGCTTAATTACGGTTCCCATTCCCTCAATCCGCTGGGTAGCCATCACAGCGCGAACTGCCTTCATTAACGTATTCGGCTCTAAGGTTATATCCACCTGATATATACCGCGGCCCAGGCTAAAACCATCGTTTACCTTTTCTTGTTCTGGCTGGGTTAAGAAGAAATCAAGCGGAACATAATCTTCTAAAATTTCTTCTTGAACAGCGTAATCCGTCGCTGAAACATCTGGTTCTTCTCCATTTAATAACAACCGCATCGAGGAAACTAAATCCTCGAACCCAAGCGTAATCTCTAGCCGC
>JAJYAS010000810.1 GCA_021779415.1 Bacillota bacterium | reverse complement strand
TGTTGCCGGACAGCTAAAGACTTTTTCAGAAGCCGGTGGAGAAATACTGGCGTGTGGAACTTGTCTTAGGTCTCGAAATCTTAAAGGCACTGATGTTTGCCCCTTATCAACAATGGTTGACTGTGTTGAGATGGTTGAGTGGGCGGATAAGGTAGTGACTTTTTAGTAGAATGCAATTATTGTACTAGGGTTCTCAACTAAGCTATCGTTAGGGAGGAAGTACTCTGAAGTTCTCACCCTTTAATTTCCAGGAACCCTTAGCGTTTTTTATTCCAAACTTATCAGCGAATATACAGTCATTGATGTTGCCTGGCTTAATCTTGTTTGGATTTCTTTGGTTGATGCTTTTCAAGCTTGAGTTCACGTTTCTCAAAACCTGGTTAAGCCAACCTCTTGATGGAACTAAATTAAATTTTGTCTGGCTACTTGACGTTTTTGCCTTTGGTTTAGTGAATTTAACCGGAACAGGATTAGCCTCCATGTCAAGCAACCGAGGAATAGACTCGATCGCAGCTTTTGCATCCTTGTTAGCGTTAAGTATGGGTTCTTTCTTACTGGTAATTAAACTCGCTTATTTGATCTACCTCCAAATAAAATCCAGCAAATTACCGGATAACGCAGTACATCCCGCTTTTTTCTTAGTCGTGCCGATTACTTGTCTGTTTGGAATCAGTTATTACAGAATCATGCTCTACCTGCAAACGTGGTATTCGTTTGATGTTAAAGTATCATCTTTCTTTTTTATCACTTTCTCTTACGTTATAACGATTGGATGGGCTATATTTACAGTATATTTGCTCAGTGATTACTATAAAAATTATTTTTATAAAAGCGAATATTCACAAACTCAGTGGGCTATGGTTTGAATGTTAGTTGGCTCCCAAGTTTTGGGGGTTTATGTACATGGGGATTATTTCCCAAGTGTAATACTTTCGATTGTGAACTATGCAAGTGTAGTATTGGCATCAATTATTTATATCTTTGTATTCGGCAAATTTTATCAAGCAAATAAGGAAGTTATTACAATTAATAATTCTGTTCACAAATTGTAAGGGTGCTTTGAAACCATTGGAGCTACTAACTTTCTGATAATTTTCGACTTCCCATTATACAAACACCTTATTTAGAATTGGGGGGCGAACCTTTGGGAGTGGCTACGCTATGTTGCCATTCATCCAGGATGCTATGGTTAATCAGTATCACTTTGTCACCAACAAGGAATTCGGGGTAGATTTAGCCTTGAGCTTGCTAACGCCAGGTCCAGTCACAGTCATTTCCACCTTTGTTGGCTATAAAGTGGCAGGGGGCTTCGGGGCAGCCTTGGCTATGGCAAATATGTATTTACCGTCGGTTGCTGTTGAGAATATTATTTCGGACCTTTATAATCGAGCAGGCAAGGTAGATAAAGTAAAAATGGTTATTAGCGGAATTGTAGCTGCATTTTTCGGAGCGCTATGGGCAGTTGTTTTTAAATTGACGGGTAGCTCCTTAGTCGATTTGCCGACGTGCGAACTTGCTTTGGCAGCTTTTGGAGTACAGAGATTTACCAAACTAGATACCCTGTGGATTATTATTGCTGGAGCATTAATCTCCTTGGCTATTTTCTAGTAGTGACAACATTTCCGACAAATCAAAAAAAATTCTATACTCCATCTTTACCGCAATACAGCAAGCTCTGTGGAAGAGAGATTCCCATTCCCTGTCCAACCCCCCCGCCATTCATTTTACCTATTCCAGCACTACCAGTTGTGTCACAATTTACTTGATTAATCTTTATGGAAGCAATAATCTGATCCGCCCGTTCCTGAACCTTACGACTTTATAATAACCATAGATTGTGGCAAAAGTATGACAAAATTTGAAATAAGTGTATAATAATAAAAAGCTATAATTATGTCACAAACGATACGAGCCTTAAGCTGATTAGTGCCAATTCCGCGCTTTCGGAAATTATGGATAGACCCCAACCCTATTTGAAGGAAGACGTGGAAAAAGACCTCAACGATTTAGATAATACAATGTAGGATCGACTCCGTGTTTCGACGAAATTTGATAATAAGGAGATGGATCAAATGCCATCTATGCAAAACGGTTACAGTTTTACACCTGCGAGCGATGAAGAACTTCAGAAAATCACGGTAGGCGAACTAAAACCGCACAATGCGTCCATCACTCTCGTCGAATACGACCCACGCTGGTTTGAACTATTCGAACGGGTGGCCAACCGGGTTCGTTCTGCACTCGGCAGCAAGGCATTGCTGGTGGAGCACGTCGGCTCGACCTCGGTGCCGGGACTGTGTGCCAAGCCAATCATTGATATGCTGCTGGTCGTGGCGGACTCTGCCGTCGAGCCATCCTATGCTCCGGCTTTGGAGGCGGCAGGTTTCACGCTACGGATCCGGGAGCCTGAGTGGTTCGAGCACCGTCTGTTCAAGGGGCCCGATATCAACATCAACCTGCACGTGTTCAGCGTGGGTACCTCTGAGGTCGAACGAATGCTGCGCTTCCGCGATTGGTTACGGGTCTGCGATACTGACCGGGACAACTACGCGCGCGTCAAGCGAAGCTTGGCTCAGCGTGTGTGGCGGCACGTGCAGAACTACGCAGACGCCAAAACCTCTTTAATCCATGAGATTATGGACCGAGCGAACGCAGCAGAGTAGCATGACCGACTTCACTGCTCCTTTCGTTATCGTACCTAAATAAATAGTTATGATACTACTTTGCGAACTTTGGGCTGATGAAAATGAAAATAAATTAGAAATATTT
>JAJYAS010000809.1 GCA_021779415.1 Bacillota bacterium | reverse complement strand
TATTTGTTGACGGGGTAATGGGATAAATGGCCGCTACATCGGTAAAAGCATAGGAAATGTGAGCTGCAGCTGTATTGCCATCCATGGTTTGCATTTTTCTTGTCATGAAAATTAGTCCTTCTTTCGGTTCTTTAATGAAATTAAAAGAGGGGTTATGGATTTGATTCATAACCCCTCTGGAAGATATTAAATCAACGATCATGTGAATTCTATTTGGCAGCCTCTTGTGTAGTCTCTAAGTCTTGGAGGGTCTGCCTTTTTCCCATGCCAAACACATAATAACCCGCGATGACGATCAGGAGGAATACTGCTCCAACAATTAATGATAAATGAGTATCTGGATTGAACCACATTCCAACCAACACGAGCGACAAAAATATGATGGTTATATAGTTACTGATCGGGAATAAGGGAGACTTAAAGGGATGATTGTTTATTTCATTTTTCCATTTTTCTCTGAACTTGAATTGACTGAAGGCCAAGGCAAACCAAGGGACCATTCCAGGAAGAATACTGGCACTATAAATATAAATGAACAATTTTGAATTAGGGGCTATGACGTTAAAGAAAACTCCTAGTAATAAGCAGGCAATCGTTGTCACAATACTATTCCTTGGCACGCCGGTTTCGGATACTTCGGCAAAGAATTTAGGTGCTTGGCCATTTTTGGCTAAGGTGTAGAGCATTCTCGCTGCGCTATAAATACCACTATTACATCCTGACATAGCTGCTGTGAGGACAACGAAATTGATGATACCAGCAGCGGCAACAATACCTACTTTAGCAAAGGTCAACACAAAGGGACTGCCGAGAATACCAATTTGGTTCCAGGGGTAAATGGTGATAATTATAAAAATCGCACCAACATAGAAGATTAGGATACGCCAGATAATATTTTTGATGGCTTTTTGCAAGGTCTGTTTAGGATTTTCCGCTTCACCAGCTGTAATCCCCACCAATTCTACGCCTTGATAGGCTGCCGTTACGATACAGAGGGAAAATAAGAAACCTTTCATCCCACCGGCGAAGAACCCACCGTGGCTCCAGAGGTTTGAGAGACCAATTGGGTGGCCGCCGTTACCTAAACCGAAAAAGATCACTCCTGTACCAATAACAAGCATAAAGCTAATTGCGACGACTTTGATCATGGCAAACCAAAACTCAAATTCTCCATAATATTTCACAGCCGCTAAATTGGCTGCCGCAACGATTCCTACCCCTACCAAAGCTGGCAGCCAGTGGGGAATGCTCGGGAACCAATAGCTTACATAAATTCCGATGGCGGTAACTTCCGCCATGCCCACCGTAACCCATAAGAACCAATAACTCCAAGCAGTCATAAAGCCAGCCAAAGGACTAACATACTTATGAGCGAAGGTAGCAAAAGAGCCTGTTACTGGTTCGAGAAAAAGCATTTCTCCCATGATACGCATGACAAAAAACATAATAATCCCAGCTAAGGCATAGGCCAGTAACACAGAGGGTCCCGCCCATTTTATGGTACTCGCCGACCCCATAAACAAACCAACGCCAATCGTGCCTCCGAGTGCAATCAACTCAATATGCCGAGCCTTAAGTCCTCTGGTTAATTGTTTCTCTTCCATAATGCGCTTCCTTTCTTATCGAATATTTACCTTATACTGACGTTGTTCCATTAATCGTTCTATCGTATGAATTTGTTCTTCATCTGCGGTTTCTAATTCCAACTCCACTCTCGCACAACCCAAAGCCACATCTCGATTTTCTCGGCTATGTGTAACAGCAAGTACGTTGGCGCCTTCATTAGCAACTAACTGTAACAGTTGCCACAGCGCTCCCGGCTTGTCTGAAATAATGGTATCAAAAAACACTTTGCGTCCAGACTTAACGAGTCCCTTGTTAATGATGCGCGTCATAGTATTTACATCAATATTTCCACCACTGATTAGGGCTGCTATCTTACGGTTTTTGTAGTCAGAGAGCCTATTCAAGACAGCCGCAATGCTTGCAGCGCCTGCTCCTTCGGAAACAGTCTTGACTTTTTCAAGCAGCAACAAAATTGCACTTGCTATCTCTTCTTCATCGACCGTAACGATATCATCAACATAGCGCTGACAAATATCAAAGCTTAAATCTCCGGGGGTTTTGACAGCGATGCCATCGGCAATGGTCGGGATTCCGTCAACAGTCACTATGTGCTTCTGGGCGATTGCTTCCGCCATAGAAGGCATATTTTTAGTCTGTACGCCAATGATTTTAATCGTCGGTTTTAATTCTTTCAAGGCCACTGCCATCCCGGAGATCAGTCCACCTCCGCCGATTGGCACAACCACCACTTCTACATCTGGCAGATCCTCTAACAGTTCTAAAGCAATCGTTCCCTGTCCCGCCATGACCAGAGGATCATTAAAGGGGTGAACAAATGTCGCGTTTTCTTCTGCCTGAATTCGTATGGCCTCTGCATAGGCATCGTCATAAACATCACCATGTAAGACTACGTTTGCTCCGTACCCACGCGTAGCAATCACCTTGGACAATGGCGCGTGCTTTGGCATTACAATGGTCGACTTGATACCGAACGTGGTTGCCCCAAGGGCTACCCCCTGGGCATGATTCCCTGCAGAAGAAGCGATAACTCCGTTTTTCTTTTCAGATTCACTTAGATTCGCTATTTTGTTGTAGGCACCCCTGAGTTTGAACGAACCTGTACGTTGCAGATTTTCCATTTTTAGATAAACGTTATTGCCGCTCATCTCGCTGATGATATTGGAATATGCCAATCCCGTTCTACA
>JAJYAS010000808.1 GCA_021779415.1 Bacillota bacterium | reverse complement strand
GCGTTTCCATCATTCCAACTAATTAGAACGTTTTAGTTTTCCCTTACCGACTCGATAAGACTCAGCCAAGATTTGAACAGTATGCAATACTTCTTCGTCAAATCCAGCGTTTTCGACCCCACTTTGTAGCTGCAACCGACAAGCTGGACAACCCGTTGCTACTGTATCCGTATTGGTCGTCTGGATATCTGCTGTTTTACGATCAGAAATTTGTACGGAGAGATCCGGGTGTACAAGGCTGAATGATCCAGCCATACCACAACAACGGCCCGGTTCTTTCATTTCAATCAGTTCCACACCTGGAATGCTTTTTAGAATTTCGCGCGGTTCTTTGTTTATTCCCTGTCCACGATTTAAGTGGCAGGGATCATGATACGTCACTTTACGTGCCACTCGGCCTAAACCTTCTTTTTTAAAGGGAACTTGGTGAATTAAGAACTCCGAAATATCATAGGATTTTTTAGCCCATTTATCCGCCAAGGCTTTAAGTTCGTGATCATTATCAAGCAGCTCTCCAAAAACATGCTTCCAAGCAGTACCACCTGAAGAACAGGCGACAACTAAGGCATCCGCCCCCATTCTCTCAAACGCCCGCAAATTGCGTTTGGCCAAAGTACGTGCTGAAGCCACATCCCCATTGACCGAGGCTGGGATACCACAACAAGCCTGGGACTTAGGAATGACAACTTCGATGTCATTTTCCGTAAGCACCTCGATCACCGCTCTGCCGATGTCCGTGTAAAAATAGTTGATCATGCAGCCCGTGAAGAACCCAACTCTCATCTTTGGGTTTTTAACCGTAATCACTTCAGGGAACTCTGAACGCAAGGTCTTCTTGGACAACATTGGGAAAACTTTCTCCTTACCTATCCCAACATCCACGCGCATACGTGCTAATTTGCTGTGTCTATTCGGTATGTTTTTTAAGGCAACACCTTGGAAGATACTTCCCGCCTTCATCCCGAAATCAAACACTCGCTGCATCTTCAACGCAGTAAAAGCAATTTTTTTGACCCGATGCAGCCCTTTTTTACGGACGGCTTCCGCTCTCGCTGCAAGAATAATTTTATCAAACCGAACTCCACAGGGACAGTTGGTATTACAAGCCATACAGGTCGTGCAAAGGGAAAAACGATCCCCCATTCCCTTAGTCATCTCTATTTCGCCCGAGAGAATGTATTCCGCTAAACTAATCTTTCCCCTTGCAACTCCGACTTCTTGGCGTGTTTCCTTGTAAATAGGGCATACCGCCATGCAATTTCCGCATTTCATGCATTTATGGAGTTCTTCGGTAATCGAATCCAGTGAATCATATACGGACACGATCAGTCCCTCCTTACCATCTTCCGAGGGTTCAACAAATAGTTGGGATCCAAGGCTTCTTTAATGCGCTTCAAGGCCGCCACACCTGCGTCTCCAAATTCCCAGTTAAGATATTTCATTTTGGCGATACCAATCCCATGTTCACCGGAAAGGGTTCCTCCAAGTGCTATCGCCGTTTCGAAAATCTCGTCCACTGCTAGGTGCACTCTTTTCATTTCTTCTAAATCGCGTTCATCTGTTAAAATTGTGGGATGTAGATTTCCGTCTCCTGCATGCCCGAATGTAGCAATTTGCAGATTGTGTTTTGTTGCAATTCTACGGATTGCTTTAAGCATATCCGGAATTTTACTCCGGGGAACGGTCGCATCTTCAAGTACGGTCGTCGGTCGCTTTTGAGCAAGAGCAGGAAGCGCGCTACGACGAGCCAACCACAAAAGGTCGCGCTCTTTATCATCTTTAGCTATTTTTACCTGAACGGATCCTTCCTCTTTCAAAATTCGTTCCACCAAAGCAGATTCTCGTTCGACAACTTCCTTGTAGCCGTCCACTTCACATAAGAGGACCGCTTCCGCGTCCACCGGTAGTCCCGCATGCACAAAGTTTTCCACGGTCTGAATAGTCGCATTATCCAAGATCTCAAGTGTTGCCGGGATAATTTTATTGCGAATAATGGCTGCGATGGCCCTCCCAGCTTTATCAACGTCATCAAAGACCGCTAAAATGCTCTTACGTGCTTCTGGAGCTGGAATTAGTTTGACGATTATTTCAGTGATGATCCCCAACGTTCCTTCAGCCCCAGTAAAAAGAGCCACTAAATCATACCCTGTAACGTTCTTTACCGTTTTTCCTCCCCAACGAATGACTTCTCCATTCGCCAAGACCAATTGCAAGCCCATAATATAATGTTTGGTTACACCGTATTTCAGGCCACGCAATCCACCTGAACACTCCGAAACCGAGCCACCCATAGTTGCTGTGGTGACTGTACCAGGATCCGGCGGATACAATAAGCCGTGTTTTGCCGCTTCATCATTGAGAGCCTGAATGATCACCCCAGGTTGAACTGTTGCCGTTAAATTATCCTGGTCTACTTCCAGAATTTTGTTTAGGTTGAGCATTGAGAGAACGATACCCCCTTCAAGGGGAATGGTTCCCCCACTAAGGTTCGTTCCAGAACCACGTGGATAAATAGGGACATGGTAACGCTGGGCGATTTTCACGACATCTGCCACCTGTTCTGTAGATAGAGGGGCAACCACAACATCCGGCTTATGATGTTTCATCGCCGCAGTTGCGTCATAAGCATAGGTCAATAAGTCTTCCTGCTCTGTGAGGACATTTTCACGACCGAGCACTTGAACAAGTTCATCCAAGACTTCACGAGCTAACATCCTTATACCTCCTTTATAACGCTTCGAATATGGTACGCCTGTCAGACCACTTAAAAAA
>JAJYAS010000807.1 GCA_021779415.1 Bacillota bacterium | reverse complement strand
TTTATCAATAATTACTTCTTTAATTCGGCGGAATACCCTGTCATCCCGAAACGCGATGACCCCGCAGACGACTCCTATCTTTTCCGTCAGAAAGCTGGTAAACTTGCGTCGGTCCGTTTCCCTGACTACCGTTTAGCTTATGAAGGAGTACAAACGCCCAATGTCTTGATCTTCAAGGAACAAGTGGAATTGTTCCGTTCCTTCTTAGAACAAGCCCGTCCTAATCCGGAACAGTTGAAAAATATTGACTATATGCTGGCTTTAGGGGAAATGTTCACCTTAATTGTTTACGCCCAATTGATCTTAGAAAATTCTAAACTTCATCCCATTTCATCCGCTTTGCTAGACGAAATTTTCAACTTCCTAGTTAGAGACTTTGCGCAATTTGCTTTGACCCAAATTTCCAATTATAATAATTCAACGCAACAAGAAGAGTTCCTAAAATCCATGATGAAAAAACCCAACCTAAATCAGACCACAGTACAAACACTTTGGGAAAATGAAGTTAAGCCTTTAGTTGGTTGCTATCAAAATTTCTAAAGAATCTTCCTCTAATTCTCAAGGAGAATTTAAACCCAACTTCTCTCCCCTATTATTTGACTCTGCGTAATTTAGTTAATCTCTCCGGTCCAGAAGATGACCCCTTTGATGCTTTTTGTTTCTGTCTCCTCTTTAACTTAAGACGCTGTCTCCCTGACCAAAAGCCAAATATTAAAACGATCCCTAAAGCAATAATTAACGTCAAATAACTCATACACCCTCACCCTTCTCTGCACATAGTTTAAACACTTAGAAAACACCCTTAGGACTACTCTCCTAAGGGTGTTTGTGTTTTATTCGAACTCGATAGCAGCCCCAACAGTTCCTGGACCAGTATGGGCACCGATAACTGATCCCACGTGAGTAAAGACCGTCGTCTGAAGCTGAAAGGCATTTTCCAAAGCTTCCTTTAGGTATAGACTAACCTGTTCTGCCGCACCGTGAGCGACAGCTAATCGAACAGGTTTCCTACCAATAGTTAAATCTCGAAAAGCCTGTACAACGCTATCAAGTGCCTTCTTCTGGCTATGGGCTTTAGTATACGTATGATATATGCCGTCGTCACCCACTCTGATGATGGGCTTGATATTCAAGAGGGACCCCATAAAACCTTGAACTTTACCGATTCGCCCTCCTTTTTGGAGATATTCCAAGGTATTTAGGGTGAAAAGAGTTTCAATGTTTCTTCGAGCTTTAACGAGATTATCTAGAATCCAGGCCGAATCTCGTCCTTCTTTAATATTATCTGCGGCTTCCATCATCATCAAACCCATTCCCAGACTTATTGTTTTTGAGTCAACAAGGTGGATCTTTTCTTTGAACTTTTCTTTAGCCAGATAGGCCGCATTGAACGTACCACTCAGAGCCGAAGATATATGAACGGAGATAATCTCTTGATATTCCTCTAGTAACTTACTGTATAAACAGCCAAATTCCTCTGGAGAAGGTTGTGACGTCTTGGGTAATTCCTGTTCCTCTGCTAAAAGTCGGTAGAACTCTTCACTTGTGAGTTCTTCGTCCGAATATTCCCTTTCCCCGAACCTCACCTTAAGAGGAATAGTGTGAATATCACACTCTTCTTTCATTTGTTGAGTAAGGTCAGCCGTACTGTCAGTTACTAGGGCGATCCTTTTCAATTAGAATACCTCCGTTCAATAACTTTTTAGCCCTTTGAAATTAGCTAAGTTCCTAAGCCAATATCTGTACATAATATGACCAGCTTCTTAATTATAGAGCCCATGCGAAATTATTATATCATTCCCTTTGCCAGCGATTCAGCGTAATAATTGAAAACTTTGTCTTGTAATTTGCCTGCAGATACTCCTTCTCAATTAGATTCGAGTGTCATCTTCAAACTAGTCGTCTGATACATTATTCGCCCATTCTTGCCAGTTTTCCTTTAAAATTAAAAGGTAGGTTTTTAATTAATTTCTCAACACAAATGTCTCCTAATTTTTTAATCACAGTATCCTTTACACCGTAATTTTGAAATGTGTTCTTTCAAAATGGCTTCTAAATCAATGCCATATTGTTCTTCGAGAACAAACATCATTGTCACAGCCGTCTGAGCCACGTCGACCAATTCTTGGGCCACCATTTGCATGGCTTCTTCTTCCTCCAACCGTTGCCGCTCTCCACTAAGCCCTCTGAACTTGCCAATAGCTTGGGCCAATTCCCCGGATTCCTCCATAATTTTCAAAGCCGTACTTTCCAAGGAAGGACTTAAGCGGTTCAAGCGAGGAAGTGTAACAGTCTTGGAAGCGAGCAGGCCCTCACTTAATCCATGTTCCACAGTCATTTTAATACCCTCCCACATTCATAACTACAGGATCAATCACGCCAAGGCTTACCCTATACCTTTTCAACAAATAGTTTTGCAAGATGATCAAACTGTACCCCAGCGTTCTTGCGAATTTCTTCAATACGATTTCCTCACTCAAAGCCTTGCGATAGGGTCGATCATTGGTCATGGCATCATAATATCTAATATGCACATATGTATACCGCCGATACATGCTTCCCTATATGCTCGCAATTCGGCAAAATCCATCATATTCCTTCTGCTTTTAAAAAAATACTATATAATCCTCATTTCGTGCGCTAATGTAAATCGAGTAGGAGCTGAATAATTATTTTATACAGCGTCCTCTCACACCACCGTACGTACCGTTCGGTATACGGCGGTTCAATAGGAATTAATGTATTAATGAATATCTTTCACTGACTGATGTGAA
>JAJYAS010000040.1 GCA_021779415.1 Bacillota bacterium | reverse complement strand
ACCGGTGCCTGACACCAACTTATTAACTTATCAACTTATTGTATCGTACCGTTCTTGTATCGTTCAACATGCCATAGTACTTATTATAGGGTGATGCTAAGAAAACCTCCTGAGAATGTCAGGGGGTTTCGCATTGCGCTCCCCTGGGGTCGTACCCTTGAACGTGTTTTCTTATGTCTTATGGAAGGATTTTAGTAATAAAAGAAGAATTACTACATCGATTGCGGTTTTTCGAACAGAAAGTTATTTTTGTGAGGTTTTAATGAAGGCAAGAGAGTTGTTGCAAATCGAGATCGAAGAAGGCGAAAATGAACATTTTAGAAGAAGTGTCCTTGCAGAGAATTTCCATAGGGGAAGAATACTTGCCATCACGATGATTGTCTTAGAGCTTATTTTGGCAGGGGCGGATATAAGTGCGGCTATTTTTAAGGTGGATGGCCGCTTCCATTTTAGTTCTTATTTAATAATGTATGTACTTATGATTCTGATAAATAGTATTTACCTGTTATCTATCAACAGATTAGGTGATCTTGAAGATAAATCGACTGTACAGCTCAGAAATTTAGAGATGGGGCTGGTCGCCTATATAACTCTAATCATGTCTTGGGGTAGCATGGTCTC
The DNA here is from genome assembly GCA_021779415.1 of Bacillota bacterium. Next base: position 11,104 of record JAJYAS010000040.1, on the reverse strand, counting down.
CCTCATGGATCAAAAACTCTATGGACAGTTAATGGTATTTATGGTAAACATGATATCGTGTTCCATGATCTATATTTTGGATAATAAAAAGATAATCATTCCCTACGGCTGTTCAGTTATAATTATATTTATTGGTTTGCCTTATTTTCAACCTTCAAGTGATGTGCTCATCGGACATTATGTAAATTTGTGTGTCTTCGTGATTATCTCTTGGCTGGCTTCCAGGATTATTCTCTTAAGTTATTACCGGGATTATCAGAGTAAGAGAATGTTGCAAAAAACTAATATAATTCTTGAGCGGGAGATTGAACAGAACTCAGTCATCAATTCGAAGCTTGCTACCGTAAACCATCAACTTAATGAATTGGCGCTGATTGATGAACTCACTGGAATCCCCAACCGAAGAAGCTTTAGAAATCACGTTGACATAGCATTTGAGCGCTACGTCAATAAAAATTCGACTTTGTCGATAATTATGGTGGATATTGACTTTTTCAAGCAGTTCAATGATATTTATGGTCACAACGAAGGGGATAGAGTGTTAAAAGCCGTTGCCCACCAAGTTAATTCTGTTGTGAGACATAATATGGATTTCGTTGCGCGATGGGGCGGGGAAGAATTTATTTATGCTGCCTTTAATTCAAATGAAGTAGAGATTGAAAAAATCGCAGAAGCAATCAAAGGTAAAGTTCTGGGCCTTAAAATCCCTCACCGGTTCTCGAAAGATTGGGCTAATATCTCAGTTAGTCTTGGGAGTTGTACTACTCATGTCAGCGGCAGGGTCGATGTTGCTAAATGCATCGAACGTGCGGACAAGGCCTTATATTTAGCAAAAACAAATGGGCGTAACTGTGTTAAAGTCTGGAATCGGTCAGATACACTGTGCTGAGGGGACCAGACTGTTTCAAAAAATCTCCACGCGCATAAAGTGGCGCTTCCAGACGGTATCCTTTGTGCTTTAGAATGCGAAACTTAAAATCAAGCAACTCGGCTGGGACATAAAGAGCACTGGCGACACCGAAGAAGGATAAATCATCGTTTAATCGTTCGATGACGGCTTCATCGCTTATAAGCAACTCCGCAGCGAAGAGGTTGGCTTCGAACTCCGGTTTAGTAACGGTGTCAAATAAGGCAAAATCATTCAGCGTGTTTTTGGCAGCAAGATCTTTGTGGAGGATAGCATGTCCTAATTCATGGGCACAGATGATACGTTGTAGATCTTCAGCTAACTTAGAATTGATGACGATGACCTTAATGCGAGACTGCTGGTAGAAATATCCCTTGAGTTTAGGGCTAAACTCTTCAAAAAGTACCAGGATCCCGAGGCGTTCGCATAGGCGAAAGGGGTCGGTTTCATCGTATTTCTTGATGAGCCGTTTGACCTTGCTACTTATTAAGTCGATCATCTCAGCTTACCCCTTTTGTTTTCGCCCAAACTTGTTGCGCGCTTCTTTCTTGGCAGTGAAAAAAGCATGGGTTAGGGATTGAAAAAACTCTTCTTTGGCATCTTCGTCCAAATCACCACCGGCAAATAAGGCAGAGGCACGTTCTAAGAGCGCTTCTGCTTCTTTTTTTCCCCGATTTCCAAAGTGATCTTTAGCTAGCTGTAAAAACGCCTCTTTATCAAGTTGTGTAGACGCTGTTTTATACCGATCACTGGCCAGAGCGTCAACGGTTACACCAAAAACATGAGCGATTTTGGTCACGACATCAATTTTGGGGATTCGGTCATTGGTTTCATAGTTATAGATGGTACGCTCCGTGATCCCAACTTTCTTAGCCAGCTCAATCTGGGAAAGGTTATGTTCCTCTCTTAATAATCTTAGTTTCTCACTGAATTGCATAGGATAAAACCTCTTTCTGAAAATATTGAACAATAATTCCGGAACATATTGACAAATATTCCGACAAAGCCTATTCTGTTTCTGTACACTAATTCCGATAAATCAACAATACATCAGAAATTATGTGCTGTCAATGCTGAGGAAAAGGTGGCAAAGGAAAAATGCGAGGAGGTTTTAAAGAGATGAGAGTGTGGTTGGAATTGAACCAACAAGAAGGCGAGAGATTGTTTGAGGCGGTAAAGGAATTCACGGTTGACCGTAGTCAAACCGCTGTGGTGAGCGCGAAACGAGATCAACTTGAAGAAGACCAGCCGATCCCCATCGAGAAAGTACGTGCTGTTTTGGCTGAGAAATCACAATCCGGCAAGCAGTCTGAGGTTAAAGGCCTGATCACCAAGTACGGGGCTAAGAAACTAACGGACTTAGATCCGGCAATTTATCCCCAATTATTAAACGAAGCAGAGGCGCTGTGACTTGAGAACGCTCAGTATAGACCTTGAAACCTACAGCGATGTGGACCTTATCAGATGTGGGGTCTACGCCTATGTTGCTAGTTCAAGCTTTGAAATCCTTCTCTTGGCCTATGGTTATGACGAGGAGGAGGTAACCCTTGTTGACCTGGCAAGCGGCGAGAAAATTCCGGTGCAGGTGCTTCTTGATTTGGAGAATAAGAGTGTCATCAAAAGCGCTTTCAATGCCCAATTTGAGCGAACCTGCCTGTCGAGGTATTTAAAGAAGTCACTGTCCCCTGTTTCTTGGTATTGTACAGCGGTACAGTCCTCAATGCTGGGACTGCCGCTCTCCCTCGAGGGCGTGGGCCAGGTACTCGGCCTTGAACAGCAAAAGTTAAAGGAGGGTAAGGAACTGATTCGCTACTTCTCGCTTCCCTGTAAGGAGACCCAAGCGAAGGGTGGTCGAACACGCAACCTGCCTGTCCATGCCCCTGAGAAATGGGCGCTGTTTAAAGGGTACTGCAAACGGGATGTTGAGGTAGAGAGAGCCATCCGAAACAAAATCAAGAGCTTTCCTATGAGCGAAAAGGAACTGAGGTTGTATAGCCTCGACCAAGAAATCAATGACCGGGGTGTGCTTGTGGATAGGGAACTCGTAAGACGGGCCATAGAATGCGACAGACTCTCTAAAAATGACGCCTTTTCAGAGGCTCAAGAGTTGACGGGTCTTGAGAATCCAAATTCGGTGGCCCAGCTCAAGGAGTGGCTGCTGGATAATGGTGTTCAGGTGGATAGCCTCTCCAAGAAGGCGGTAGCCGATCTGGCTAGGGAATCCGAGGGAGAGGTGGAGCGGCTGCTCAAGTTAAGGCTACAGCTGGCCAAGACCTCCCTCAAAAAATACGAAGCCATTGAACGTGTCTTATGCCCGGATGGCAGGGTGCGAGGGCTACTTCAGTTCTACGGAGCGAATCGAACCGGCCGCTGGGCGGGGCGCTTGGTTCAGGTGCAAAATTTACCCCAGAACCACCTCCTGGATTTGACACTTGCCCGGAATCTGGTCAAGGCAGGGCGATTTTATGAGCTGGAGCTGCTGTTCGAGAGTGTGCCCGGTGTGCTTTCAGAGCTCATTCGGACGGCCTTTGTTCCCAAACAGGGACATCGCTTCCTCGTGGCCGACTTCAGTGCTATCGAAGCGCGAGTCATTGCCTGGCTGGCCGGTGAGAGATGGCGGATGGAGGTGTTCGCAACCCATGGCAAACTCTATGAAGCCTCGGCCAGCCAGATGTTCAAAGTGCCCATTGAGGAAATCACCAAAGGGTCTCCGCTCCGGCAAAAAGGTAAGATTTCAGAGCTTGCCCTTGGCTACGGCGGAGGTGTCGGAGCACTTACTGCAATGGGGGCCTTAGATATGGGCGTGGAAAAGGGGGAGCTTCAACCGCTTGTCACGGCCTGGAGAGTCGCCAATCCAAAGATCACAAAGTTTTGGTGGGACATCGACCGTGCTGCACTCAAGGCGGTCAAGGAGAAAGTGCCTCAGACTGTTGGAGCGATAACGCTAGATTGCACAAGCAGTATCCTGTTCCTTACCCTGCCGTCCGGACGGAGGCTCTCCTACATAAAACCAAGGGTCGAGATTAACAAGTACGGTCGGGAGGGCATTACCTACGAGGGCATTGGCGAAAGCAAGCGCTGGTGCAGGATTGACACTTACGGACCCAAGCTCGTGGAGAATATCGTGCAAGCAACAGCCAGAGATTTACTGGCGGAAGCCCTGCTGGCAGTAGACCGGGCGGGTTATCAAATCGTAATGCATGTCCATGATGAAGTCGTGATTGAAGCACCGGTCGATACCGCGAGTTTCAGGGAGGTGTGCTCAATAATGAGCGTCGCTCCTGAATGGGCAGTGGGCCTTCCCCTTCGAGCAGAGGGCTATGCGTGTGACTACTATAAAAAGGAATGAGGGAATTGAGTGGTGGTGTAGTAAATGATCCTATCGGTGGCCAACAGCAAAAGCTCTAAACACTGGAAGACGATTGAGATCTCTTGGGAAGCGTTTTTGCAACGCGCGAAGTCTACTTTCAGGACCAGTGAAACGGTCGAGGAGTATAAACGCTTGCCAAAATCAAAGCAGGATGAACTGAAAAACGTAGGGGGCTTTGTGGGAGGCAAGTTGAAGGAGGGTAAGCGTAAGACCGGCTTTGTGGAGTTCCGCTCGATGCTCACTCTAGATATGGATTATGCAAATCCCGGTATCTGGGAGCTGATTAGCCTGTTGTTTGACTTTGCCTGTTGCCAATACTCGACGCACAAACATACCCCAGAAAAACCAAGGCTCAGGCTGGTCATTCCCCTTTTAAGGAATGTCTCGGCCGATGAATATACGGCGGTTGCGAGAAAAGTTGCCTTCGACATTGGCATTGAGCAGTTCGACGATACTACGTATGAACCCTCACGATTGATGTACTGGGCCTCTACCTCAAGTGATGGCGAGTTTGTTTTTGCAAGTCAGGAGGGAAGGTTTCTGGATCCCGACTTGGTACTGGCGGGATACAAGGACTGGAGGGACACGTCTTCCTGGCCTGTATCCTCAAGGCAGACACGTATTGTCAAGCATGCCATGACCAAGCAGGCGGACCCGTTGGAGAAATCGGGCCTTATCGGTGCCTTCTGTAGAGCCTATACTATTCAGGATGCCATTGAGAGATTCCTCCCTGAGGTCTACAAGCCAAGTCTAATGATAGGTAGGTATGACTACTTGCCCGCCGATAGCACGGCGGGGGTTCTAATTTATGAGGACAAGTTCGCCTTCTCACACCATGCTACGGATCCAGCTTGTGGCAAGCTTTGCAACGCCTTTGATCTGGTGAGGCTTCACAGGTTTGGGGACTTGGACGACAAGGAGGACGAGGAGCGGAAGCCTTCCGAGCTACCGTCTTACATGGCAATGCAGGGGCTTGCCACTGCTGATGAAACCGTGAAACGACAGTTGGCCTCAGAGCGGGTGTTAAAGGCTAAGGCTGGCGTTATTGATAAAAATGACGAGGACTGGCAAACGGGCCTTGAGCTTCTAAAAAACGGCGTGATTAAGGATTCCTTGTCTAATATTATCTTAATTTTAAGACACGATAAGAAGCTACAAGGTATCGCCTATAACCAACACAGCGACTGCATTGATGTCAAGGGGGATCTTCCCTGGAAGCAAGTCAAGGCCGGCTGGAGTGATTCGGATCTTGCCGGAGCGAAGGCTTATCTGGACGGTATCTATCACCTATGGTCACCGGGGAAATTTAAGGATGCCCTGTTGGCAGTTACCGCAGAGCGTGCTTATCATCCGATCAGGGATTATTTTAATGCCCTGCCCGAATGGGACGGTACCCAGCGCTTAGATACTCTGCTCGTTGAATTCCTGGGTGCCGAGGATAATTCGTATACCAGGGCCATCGTTAGAAAAACGTTGTGTGCAGCTGTTGCAAGGATTTACCAGCCAGGTATCAAATTCGATTATATTCTGGTGCTAAATGGCCCGCAGGGCATCGGCAAGAGTACCTTTTTCGCCAAGCTTGGCGGCAAGTGGTTTTCCGACAGTCTCACCATTTCGGATATGCGGGACAAGACGGCTTCAGAAAAGCTGCAGGGCTATTTGATTCTTGAACTTGGCGAGCTCGCTGGTATTAAAAAGATGGATGTCGAAACGGTGAAATCCTTTGTGTCACGAGAGGATGACAAGTACCGCCCAAGCTATGGCACCACGGTGGAAAGTCATCCGCGACAATGTGTCATAGTCGGAAGCACGAACAGCAGCGAGGGCGGGTTTTTAAGGGATATCACCGGAAACCGCCGCTTTTGGCCGGTTCGCGTGGGGGGCAAAAGCCCCAAGAAAGCCTGGGAACTGACGGACGTCGATCAGGTGTGGGCCGAAGCTATTGTGAAATACAAGGCCGGCGAGGAGCTTTTTCTCAAAGGAGACGATGCCCAGATGGCCTATTCAGAGCAGGCGGAGGCTATGGAATCCGATGATCGGGAAGGGTTGGTACGCGGCTATCTTGAAAAACTGTTGCCCGAGAACTGGAGTAGCATGGATTTACACGAAAGACGAAGTTTTCTCAACGGTGGAGATTTCGGGGCCGCAGCGACGGGGACAGTAAAACGCACCCTTGTCTGCCCCATGGAAATATGGTGCGAGTGCTTTGGTAAGGAAGCCGCCAATCTAAAGAAAGCCGATTCCTATGAAATTACGGCCATAATGTTCAAAATTGCCCACTGGAAACCTTACGATGGAACGAAAAGTACCGCCATAAGGTTTCCAATCTACAACAAGCAAAGAGCCTTTATGAGAATGGAACAAGGAACAAGAACTGCTCTAAGAAGTTAAGTTGATAAACAAAAAGAGCCTTAGGCGGATGGTATGCGGCCTGTAGCGCGCGGCAGGGTTTAGAACACTTGTTCTCCATCTTGTTCCATAATAAAAGGCGAGGTTTAAAGGATGGTCCATTATGAAGGATTCAATGATTAGCAGTTAGAGCGAGGGTGGGGGGAGTAACGATGAAAGCTAAAGACTATTTAGCGCAGGCCTTTAGGTTAGATCAGAGAATCAATAGTAAATTAGAGCAGGTCGCGTCCCTGAGAGAACTGGCGACGAAAGCTAACGCAAGCATTCAGGCGGCTCGTGTTAGCGGAACGGGGCAATCCGGTCCGATGGAGAAGGCTATCGCTAAAATGCTTGACCTGGAGTATGAGATTGATGCTGATATTGACAGACTGGTCAATTTTCAATGTGAGGTTGTCAATCTAATCCAAGCGGTTGAACACCCTGAACGCCGCTTTTTACTGGAATATAGGTATCTGCACTATAAACCCTGGGGAGAAATTGCTGGGATGATGAATTATAGTTTTAGGCAGACCCTTAGAATTCATGAAAAGGCCTTGGCTGATTTCGAAGAGAAGTTATTAATCAATCGAGAAAGGAAGTTAACATGTAATTCTTGACTTGATTCACGATGTCACAGAATGTCACCCTGAAAGGTGAGACTGTCGGTTGACAGGAATAGTCGGGGTCAAGTATACTAAACATAGAACAAACGTTCCTGGGCAGGGAACGGTTCGCATGATCTCTTCCTGCCCGAGAGAGCTGTGAATAACCCTTCCCAAGCAAAAAGCAGTCGGCAGAAGCCGGCTGCTTTTTGCTTCGAGAACGTTTGTTATTGAGAAGAATAGGTTGAAAGGAGGTGAAAACGATGGCTGTTATCGCTAGTGTTAAAGACACTGTGATGGTAGTAACGTTTCAAGAGGGTTTAACCCCAGAAGGCTCTCCGAAACTCAGTCAGCGCAGCTTTCCAAATGTTAAAGCGAATGCTTTAGATCAAGACGTCTTTGATATTGCCAATGCCCTTTATGGACTTCAAAACTACCCCCTCATCGGGGTGCGTCGGGACAATCGAGTGGATTTAGCCCAGTAATCCAAAGGGAGTGAGAAATAAGGTTAATTTAGCCGTATGGAGGGAGGGAAAACAATGGCTATTATCAGTAAAAAAGTTCTGCGTATGACCTTTAATAATGCTTTAGGAAGTGCGGTAAGTTTCACCTTGCCGGAACCAAAAGCGGATCTGACCGCAGCATCAATCGAAGCTGTCATGGATCAGATGATCGCTAAAGATATCTTCTTGACATCCGGTGGTGCGCTCGTTTCTAAACGGGATATCAAACTAATCGATACGAGGACCGAAGACCTTTATGAAGTACCGGTAGCGTAATCGAGGCTCATGGTAACAGAGTTATCAGTGCGATTCAGGGATAACCGTGGGGGAGAGGGGGCGCTCGAAGTCCCTTCTCCTCCCAAATAGAGAAAACTGAATGAAATCAAAGGACTGAACACGAATAAGATAAACATCGAGTAGAGAAATCACAGAAAGGGAGGGAATCGCATGGAAGAGATGTTGCAGCTTGTCGGTAATTTTGGTTTTCCTATTGTAGTGAGCGCTTATTTGTTGGTGCGGATCGAAGGGAAACTGAACGAACTCTCTACAAGCATCACGGAACTTGCCAAGGCTGTTGCCGTCCTGAGAGCATGAACTAGAGGAGGGAATTAAGAATGGATTGGCAAAAGATCGTAATCCATCACTCGGCAAGTCCGACAGAAGTGCGTCGCTCGGGAAAGATCGTTCCGGTCGATGCAGCCATGATTCGGGAGTGGCATACCACCAAGGGGTGGAGTGATATTGGGTATCACTTTGTGATTAGACCGGATGGTTGCTGCGAAGAGGGAAGACCCCTATACCGACCGGGCGCGCATTGTAATGTAGGGCATCGTAATTTTATCGGGATTGGAATCTGTCTCGTGGGGAATTTTAGCGAGACAGAAGTTCCGGAGGCCCAACTCCATGGATTGGTAAATAAAGTCGTTCAACTGATGGAGGCCTTTAAGCTGGGTGTCGAAGCGGTAGAGCTGCACAGGGACGTGCCAGGGGCTGCCACGGAATGCCCAGGGCGGTATTTCCCAACGGATGTCCTCAGGAAGGAAATGGAAGAGAGTTTTAGTTGATCACGATATGTTTTGGTAGCAGTTAGAGAGTTATGCGAAAGGTATATATCCAATGGACATGCACCAATAGGATAAAGAAATATACTATTAAGATAAGCCCCATGCCGTAAACAATTAACTTGCGAGATGTATCCCTTACCCACCAACAAGCAGTCCCTAGAATAATAGGCAGTAATAGTTTAAACGCTCTAAGATAGAGAGGGTTCTTCTCAATAAATAGCTGCATCAGCGGATTGCCTTCTTCAATTATGTGCTGGCTAATTCCCCAAAGCGTAAACTCTACATCCAGAAGGTTAAAAAGGACAATAATAATCGTTACAGCAATTAATTTCTTTTCAAAACTATTAAGCTCTGGCCGTATTGAAATAAGCATAGTTACTCCTTTGCCAACGTGTCCGATTGTTTTATTTCTGTGTTCGTTTTAGCTTCAGCTTATGTAGGTTTCTCCTTATATATGTTTAGGTGCCAATATTCTTTTTCGTAGTTTTAACGCAAAAAGAAGGCTAGGAATTCATTTTGAAATTCCTAGCCTTCTTCTATTTGTTCCAAAGGGTGACGACAGTGGCAAGGGGGACAAGATTCATAGCCATGTGTCATGATCTCTAAAACTGTACATAGATTGTAGATAAGCACAGTGATAAACGAAGTGAGTCGTTGGACTGTGTATTTAAGTTTAATGAGGGGTAATGAACTTGAAGCGATTCTGGTTAGGGATTGTATTGAACTTGGGGGTTGTTGCGATCGCTGGGATCATAGCAGGGGAAGCTTATTATTGTAATTGGCAATCACTTCGGCATTCTGTCATTAACGCCCAAGCGACTGTAGCGGCTGTAGAAAACACGAAAAAAGAAACTCCGGAACCGCCATCTTCTAAAGAAAAAGGGAGGTTAAACGTCCTTATTCTAGGTACTGACAATGAGGGAAATGAGGTGGGAAGATCTGATTCGTTGATGTTAATCTCTGCCAATCTTGATAAACAACAGGTCTCTGTTATTTCCATCCCTCGGGATACTCGTGTCAACCTTCCAGGAGTGGGATTAACCAAAATTACCCATGCCAATGCCGTGGGAGAGGTGAAAGGCGGAGTTCATGAAGGAACACTGGAAAGTGAGAAAGCAGTCAGTGATCTGCTCGGTGTTTCAATTAATAATTATGCCAAAATTAATTTTCGCGGATTTATAAAAGCCGTTGATGCTATAGGGGGACTCGATGTCAATCTACCGAACGCGGTAAACGACAACTCGACAGATGTCCATTTATCAGCTGGGGAGCACCATCTTACCGGGGACGAAGCGCTTCGATTAGCTCAGGTGCGTTATGGGTTACCGAATGGAGATTTTGACCGTCAACATAATCAGTTCTACATAATCTCGGCTTTAGCCCATCAAATGCTTAGGCTATCAAATATTTCAAAATTGCCAGGGGTCTTGAGCGTTGTTCATCAAGATTTAGTCGACACGAATCTATCGATTCCAGAAATGGCAACCCTAGGATTTAAGTTTAGGGGGATCAATAAAGAAGATATTAAGTATTTTCAGCTACCCGGACAGGGGATTTCGGCGCCCGATCCCTTGGTAGGAGCAGAGGTTTACTTTTATGAAGCGGATAGGGACGGTGTGAAGAAAATAGTGCAGGAGGCTCTGGGTGGATGACGTAGTAGATAGGGGTAGTAATGCATTCCGATATCAATAGTAATAAAATGGAATAAAAAGGAATATGTAACAATAAACAGGAATTAGAAGCGATAGACCATGAAACGAGCGAGTGGCCAGAACCGGGAGGCGGAAGTATATGATGCCCTCATGCTTTGAGGGAGCTTGAAAGCGGATCGTTAGAGGGAGGTTGAAATGGAGGAAAAATTAGAATTACGGAAGTATTGGGACGTGATGAGAAAACGTTGGAAGATCGTTTTGGCGCTGCCACTCATCGCGGCCCTCATGAGCGGAGTCATTAGTTTCTACGTTATTAAACCGGTTTATCAGGCCTCCACTACATTGCTCGTTGGAGAAAAAGCTAGGGAGTCTGGCCAAGTCGCCGTACAAATGCTAAATAATGAAGTTCTGCTTGCGAACCAACAGCTTGCTAAGACCTATGCTTCAATTGCACAGAGCCGAACGGTCGAGCAAAACGTTATTAAGTACTTGAACTTGCCGCTCGCGGTCGAAGAACTTGACCGGATGATTACCATCAATCAAGTTAAGACCACGGAAATTTTGGAAATCCAAGTTAGAAACACTGATCCTGGGCAGGCCACTGCCATTGCCAATATA
>JAJYAS010000806.1 GCA_021779415.1 Bacillota bacterium | reverse complement strand
TTGAAAGAAATAAAACGCCAAATCTTTACCGAAAATTGGATCGACTTGGTTAAATTGAGTAGCATGTGTAAAGGACAAGATATCTAACCAGCCGGTGAAACCAACCACAAAGCTTACTCCAAAACTGACTATGGCTGAAATAATGAGTAACAGTACTGTGACCCTTCGTTGACTTAAGCTTAAGACAGGACGGTTCATATCCTGAACTAATCTCAATCGAAGGCGCAAGCGCTCATTAACAAATGTAACGATCGAATGGCGAATCGATAGTAACGTTCCTGCCATGAAAATAAATAAGATTGTCCCATTGACGGCTTGAAAAAGTGTTTTGCTTAAAAGTGGAGTCCAAAATAATTGAGCATAGCCAAGATCTTTAAACCACAACCAATCTTCGAATAAACCACTTGAAGCGACCAAGACAGAGATAAGTATTATTAAGGCAATAAGAAATTTGACAAAACGTTGCAATAGCGACTCCTCCTTAAAACTCAAGAAATCTTGATTAACTATAAAAATATGTGCAATACTAAGATATCATAAATATATTCTTCCCACAAAAACGAAATACCTTCATTCATTTTCTAAATATGGTTTAATTTCTTTTAAAAAGAAGATTAGATATGGTATACTATGCTTAAATACCCATAAGGGGTATATTGTGGAGGATCTATAAGTATGTCAAAGGAGATGAAAAGTCATGTATGATGTAATAATTGTTGGGGCAGGTCCTGCAGGCCTAACGGCTGGAATCTATGCTAGTCGTGGAGGGCTTAAGACCGCAATTGTCGAATTGGCAATGCCTGGAGGACAAGCAGCCTCGACGGAAAACATTGAGAACTATCCAGGATTCCCAAATGGTATTAATGGGTATGAGTTAATGAACTTATTTCATAAACAAGCCATAACGTTTGGGGTAGAGTTTATTTTTGAAGAAGTTCAAAAATTAGATCTTAAAGAACAGATCAAAAAAATTCACACGAATTCTCAAGTCCTCGAAGCACGTGCGATTATTATCACGGCAGGTTCCAAACCACGTTTGTTGGGGGTCCCAGGTGAGGACACATTTCGAGGGGGGGGCGTATCTTACTGTGCCACCTGTGACGGAGCCTTTTTTAAGGGTAAAACTGTTGTTGTTGTTGGCGGTGGGGATGCTGCACTCGAAGAAGGAACATATCTTACTAAATTTGCAGAGGAGGTTATTATTGTACACCGTCGAACAGGTTTTCGAGCTTCACAGATCGCTATAAACCGTGCTCAAGAAAATCCGAAAATACGTTTTGAACTTAATGCCGTAGTTGAGGAAATCCTTGGGGCGAATCATGTAGAGGGTGTGCGTATCCAGGATGTGCTCAGTGGCGTTCAACGAGATGTTCGTGCGGATGGCGTCTTTATCTATGTAGGTACTGATCCTAATGCTCAGTTTATTAATGAGGAAATTGAGACGGACGACCGAGGGTATATTCTTACCGATCCTCGTTTACAAACCAACATTCAAGGGGTCTATGCTGCAGGTGATATCCGCAATACTCCACTACGTCAAGTAGCAACCGCTGTTGGAGACGGAGCGCTAGCTGCAGTAGAAGTAGAAAAGTACCTATCTGAATGAGATAACTGAATCAATTTCGAGAAATTCTTATAAATTTAAAAATAATGTCGAAATTAGTCTTGAAATTTAATATACTTTGTAATACGATAAAATTAATTGAATTTTACAGCTTCTAAATATTTGAGGAATATGGAGGGGTTTTCGTGCACTTTGTGGTCTGCCTAAAGCAAGTTCCGGATACATCCGAAGTTAGGATTGATCCAATTACAAATACCCTCATGCGTGAGGGCGTGCCATCAATCATTAACCCCTATGATGCCCATGGATTGGAAGAGGCAATTCGCCTTAAGGAAAAAGTCGGAGGTAAAGTTACAATCGTTAGTATGGGCCCACCTCAAGCTAAAGAGGCCCTCAAAAAAGCGATGACCTTTGGAGCTGATCGAGCTATTTTACTTAGTGACCGTGCGTTTGGAGGGTCGGATTCCTTAGCAACAGCTTATATTCTTTCTTCCGCAATCCAAAAGATACAGGAAACAGATCCGATTGACCTTGTCTTTGCTGGCAAAGAGGCCATTGATGGAGACACCGCTCAAACAGGCCCAGGAATTGCTCAACGCTTGGGTTTCCCGCAGTTAACATATGCTATTAAAATTCAAGAACTTACTGAAACGACTGTAACGGTTGAACGTAAAACTGAGAGTGGTCGTCAAATTGTTCAAGCACAGTTGCCAGCCCTGATTACTGTTGAAAAAGAGCTCAATGACTTGAGGTATGCCAGCTTACCCAATATGATGAAAGCTGCAGCCTATGAGCCTGAGGTTTGGGATGTCAAATCATTATCCTTTGACACCAAAAAAATGGGTCTAAAAGGATCACCAACCAGTGTCTCAAGGATTTTTGCACCCCCCGGTCGCAGTGGGGGAGAAATCATGGACGGAACGAAAGACCCTGCCGCAACTGCGGCAACGGTTGTTCAAAAACTATTCCAACAAAATATCATTATGGTTAATCCCCTAGCGAAGGGAGGAAAGTCCTAATGACTGTCGCAGTTGACAAGACAAAATGTATTGGTTGTGGGGCATGTGTCGTAGAATGTCCGATTGAAGCGCTTGACCTTATTGATGGGCTGGCTGTTGTTAATCCTCAAAAATGTAATGATAATGGCAAGTGCGTCATAGTATGCCCAACAAACGCGCTCTCTCTTCCCAATCAACCTAATCAACCTAAACAA
>JAJYAS010000039.1 GCA_021779415.1 Bacillota bacterium | reverse complement strand
TCTTTTCTTGCTGTATTCGTTAGCCCGATACCATAAGCAGCTATAATATATGCCATAGTTACAGTAACATGAAACATCATTAACTTGTCACTATAGGGGGATTCTTGAGAGCTAGTGACTTGATAATCCACTTGTTCTGGCCCATGTAGACCTTCGTCCTCTAAAAAAGAAGCTAGGACTTTTATCTGTTTATCGGCAATCTGTAGTCCTCGTGTTAAATGTTTCCTGAGCTTGTCTGACTTGATGACTTGAGCAAATCCTAACTTAAGAGCTCTAACAGCCATCTTAAACTCCATAACGGAAAAAATATTGCTAATTTCTATGGCATTAAGTGGTCTCACATCTCCAAAAAATGAGCCATAATAACTTTTGTCATGGACAAATTCCACTTGATCTGGAATCGTAATGTAAGGCGACTTCACATAAAGACCTTTAGCTAAAAGGACGTCATTAGCTATTTCAACAACCTCTTTCGAAGTGTCGATACATTCGGAGAAAAATTTTCGAAAATCAATACGTGAGGACTCACTAAAAGCCAAACTATAATTAAACAAAATAAATTTCGTCATAAGTCTCGTATATCTTAATGAAAACACCTCTGAGAAAAGCTCTGGAGCATTGCTATCAACATCTTTTTCGCCAAAACCAGCTGGAATAGGATGTTGTATCGAGTTAAAAATGTCCTCCATCGATTTTACGCGCTGGCTTGAGATATCAAGAGCCCGTTGCAAGACATTGTGGATATCGGGATCTTTCGATTTTGCAACCATATGCTTTAGCATCGTTACTGACATATTTTCCGCCATATAAGATGACCAAAGATGACCAATTTCGGAAGACATTGGCCTTATGTTTGCTAAGTTATGTTGTACAACCCCAAACGGAATCCTTTCAGGTTGGCCTTGTGTAGTCGTTTCTTGTAAATTATCCATATTTGCCTCCCCATTTGTACTATCCTCAATTATGATCCCCAATAAAAGGATAATAAATTCTTAGGACATGGCTCGACAAATCGATGACCTGATTGAAATTATAAAAGGTACCGGTTTGATAGCGTTGAAAAGTTAAAACAAAATACCTCTCTTGTGAACGGAATGTAAAGATTATATGATAACCTTAGCGCATATTAGTTCGCATATTTTTAAGGATGTGAAAGATATAATGGTGCCGTATTCGTTTCGTATCTTAGTCGTTGATGACGAGCCTTCGATCAGGCAGATGTTAGATTTAGGCTTACGCAAAGAGGGCTATCTTGTGAAAACTGCCGCTAATGGACAAATTGCCTTAGACCTCATTCCTGAATTTTCTCCGCATCTAATTATTTTAGATTTAATGATGCCTGTAATGGATGGGTATGATTTATGTGAAGCTGTTCCGGAAATCACACAAGCTCCCATAATTATGTTGACAGCCAAGAATACCTCTACAGACATTGTTAAAGGATTAAGGCAAGGAGCCAACGATTATTTGACTAAGCCCTTTCATTTTGAAGAACTTTTAGCCAGAATTGAAGTCCAATTGCGCAACCGTTACCCTGACTTGACAGGGCATCATACTATAGGTCCCTTTTGTCTGGATGAGGCACACCATTCCATTGCTTTTAACGGTTGCTCTCTTCCCCTTTCACCGACTGAATATAAACTTTTATCCTATATGCTTTGGAACCCAAACCGCGTGCTCAGCAAAAGTTCTATCTTAAACCACGTTTGGGGTTATGACTTTGAGGGAGAAGATAATATCGTCGAAGTATATGTCCGTTATCTTCGTGACAAACTTGGTGACAAAGAACATCTATGGATCCAAACCGTACGTGGTGCCGGTTATCGTCTAGTCCCTTCACAAAACAGCAAGTGAATAATCTGTGGAAAGCAAAGTAATGATTAAACGACAGTAGGTGTTATAATGACAGAAACCAGCACTAAAGAACATTGGAAGAATTCCCTAACCTTTAAGTTGTTGATAAGATTCTGGTTGAGCCTTTTACTATTTTCCCTAATCATGGGGGGAATCCAGTACCAAGCTTTAAATCAGTTTTTGATCAAAGGAGAAACTCAGGACTTACAGGCCCAAATAGGTTTATTTAATGTTAATCAGCTGAAAACCTGGTTTAACCATAAACAACCCTTTCCCAGTGCTTGGAGCGGCCTTAGCCCTGGTGTTATCGTTGGTTTTTTTTCACCAGATAAAGAATTTGAGGCCATCCTCAGCCGCCAGGATGCTAAGGCCAACAATGTCTTCGCCATGGAAAAATTATTTTTTACGAATCAAGTCCGAAAAAATAAACTTCGTACGAACACAATTTTAACCACCCAAAAAGGGATTCGCTACTTAGTCATCTCGGGGCCAATATACCTCAACCAAGAAACAGTAACTAGTATATCAGGACAAAATTCAAAGCTATCTCCAGCCAACACCTTAATTGGCTATGCTGTGTTGGCTACCCCCTTGACTCAAATTAATAATACTCTCCACCATCAATTTCAGGTTTTTCTCGTTAGCACTTTGTTTATCCTGGTTGTTGGCGGGCTTTTAACCTTTTATATTTTAAGAAAACCCCTCGAGCCATTATCACGCATGTCCGAGATCTCCAGCAAAATAGCTGCCGGCAATTATACCTTGCGCATTCCCGAAGAACCATCCGCCTCAGAAATTGCGCATTTGCGTTTTGTCTTAAATCTCATGCTGGAAACTCTTAATCGTTCTTTGGCAACAGCGACCGAAGCCAAAGAACAAATGTCAAGATTTATTGCGGATGCATCCCACGAATTAAGGACTCCCCTAACCTCCATCCGCGGATTCTTGGAAATCTTGTTGCGCAGCCCTGAAACAGACCCAGAAACCCTAACTTCAGCACACGAAACGATGCTTACTGAAACAGAGAGATTAATTCACCTTACAGAAGATTTACTAACTCTCAATCGTTTAACTAAACAAGAAGCCCCGGAGCCACAAGGCAAACCGGGAACACCTGTACAAACTATTCTTCCGGAACTCTTGCCACTGCTCAATTCATTATTGGCTTACCGTACATTGGATATTCAAGCTGGAGAATTATCCCTACCCGTTGAGTCTGGAGAACTCAAGCAAATCATCTATAACCTGATTCATAATGCCATTCAGCACACGCCTGTAAATGGGAAGATAACTTTAAAAACTGGCACCGATAATGATGAAAAATACCTTAGTGTCACGGATAATGGGGAAGGAATCTCCCCTAAAGACCTGCCTTATGTTTTCGAGCGTTTTTACCGTGGCAGCCGCTCAAGAGAAAGAAAATCCGGTAGTGGCGCTGGATTAGGATTATCTATTGTTTGGGAAATCGTGAATTTACGGGGCGGTAGGATCGATGTAAAAAGCGAACTGGATAAAGGCACAACGTTCTTTATATTTTTCCCCAGAGAATTTCCCATTGTGTAAAGACTACTCCTCATCAAGCTTCAATTAGTATCATACATATCCTTATCATATCCCATTTGACTTATTACCATTTCATAATAATTTCCTTTGTTTTTCATAAGCTCGTCATGAGTTCCGCTCTCCAATATCTCCCCACTACCAATGACCAATATTTTATCAGCATCGCGAATTGTTGAAAGACGGTGCGCGATTAAAAAACTGGTGTGATTTTTCATAAGCATCAGAAGCGCCTGCTGAATTTCCTTTTCAGTTTTGGTATCAACGCTACTTGTGGCTTCATCCAGAATTAAGATTGGGGCATTGCACAGAATGGCCCGGGCAATCGCCAGCAATTGGCGCTGGCCCTGACTGAGGTTGTCAGTGCTTCCAGTTACAATCGTGTCATACCCCTTCGGCAAGCGGGATATAAACTCATACTCATGAGCCAATTTTGCGGCCTCTTTAACTTCACTATCCGATGCACTCGGTCTTGAATATCTGATATTGTCATATATCGTACCTGTAAAAAGGCAGGTGTCTTGTAGTACAACAGAAAAACAGTTTCTCAGGCTTTTTCTAGAAATCTCTGTTATATCTGTATTATCTATCAAAATTTTTCCCTGGTCCAATTCGTAGAAGCGGGTCAGAAGGTTTACAATGGTTGTTTTACCAGCTCCGGTTTCACCGACCAACGCAACCACTTCTCCGGAGCTAACTTTGAAATTTATATTTTTTAAAACGGGCCTGCCGGGATTGTAGAAAAACGACACCTTACAAAACTCGACCTCTCCTTTAGGGTTTGTCAGCTCCTTAATACTGGTTATATCAGGAGCTTCTTCCTCTTCATCCATTATTTCAAAAACTCTTTCCGCACCAGCCAGAGCCGACTGAATGTTATTGAACATTCCGGCTATATTATTTAGGGGCTGCCCGAACTGTTTTGAATATGTAAGAAAGCTCACCACCACCCCGACGGTTATCACTCCCTTGACCGACAGTATTCCTCCGATGCACGCTATAAAAGCAAAGCTTATGTTATTGATTACGCTCATAAACGGCATCATAAAGCCAGACCAGATCTGAGCCTTTGTGGAATAACTGCAAAGCTCCTGGTTTATGCGGTTAAAATCGGCTAAGACATTTTGCTGTCGAACCCGAGACTATGCAACTAGCAAAATAAAACAGCCCTCCCGAACTTTGATATCAAATCAGCGTGGGATGGCTGTTCTTTTATAAGTAGATATCACCCTTGAAATAACCTTTCTATTAGTTCCAATATACCTGATAACTGTGTGTTCCATTTAGTGTTGTTATTTTTGTTTCAGTAAAAAGGCCAGAGTCGTGGCCGTCCACTATAACTCGTTTTATAGTACCAAATCCCATATTACCCAAATCAACAATAACCGCTCCTGTTACTTTACTGAAGTGTATGGTTTTATTATTAACGTCTACATTGACAAGGTTCCTGTCGAAAAAAGGCATGTTTGAGGCTAATCCTAAAACACCTATCGGCAAACCATTTTGCCAGTCAATAGTTACTCCAGTACTGGGATGGATGCTATTAAAAAGGATATATGTCGGTAGGTAAAATATCTGAGACATGTATTTAGGGACTCCATAATCCAGTTCGAAACCATACGGTGGCTGGGTTTCTGTAATATCCACATAACCTTGTGGTTCGTTGACATTATCACCAACCTTTGAATGATTAAGAAACGCGTTAATAACTCGATTGCTTGTTAGTCTATGAATCGAGTTGCCGGCCTCTTGGCTTAACAATTCCATACCAAACGGAAATTGTATGACAGCATAATTTAATTGAGAATCGCTATTGCTCCCCCAGTACCCGCCAGTTTGCCCATTTAACTGATGAGGAACCATGTCGTTTTTCAAACCGAAACCAGAAACGAATATATTATTAGCATGTTCTACGCTTCTCTGATATAAAATCCCTTTTGGTTGATCCAGTACCTGTTCCGCCTCAAGCAAAGTTCCAATAAACAAACCATACATAGTTTCTATGGTATTCACTTGATACCAAGTTAGATTATTGTCAGCATTAATGCCATAAGTAATAAGAGCGTCCGTTAATTTATGCATTAAAGGTAAATACCGCTTGTCTTCGCGGGCCAAAAAAGCAACCACTTGCACGGCCTGTAGTTGGCCTTCACCGCCCAAATATGTAGTAGAATCAGGCTTTATACTGTCTTTGCAAAAATTCATATCCGGATAGAGCATAATTTACAGCATCTAAAGAATCCTTAAATGTAAAGTTCTCCGAAGACCAAGATCCAGAATCGTCTTCCGATATTAGTGGTCCAAACGCTGATCTAGTATTAATCTGAGAAATATCAGATATGCTATTAGCATTTAACGACAGTACAACTGATGTAATAGTTATTATGACTAATGATATAAAAAAGGGTTTTCTAAATAACTTATGCATTAATTCTCACCTTTTAATCGGAGTTCTTCGACTCTTTTATCATTGCAACGACTACCTACTGATTATAATCATACCACAGATGCTAGGGATAACAAACGGAAATTAAATTCATCCCCCACTGGAAACAAGGTGGGAGAATTCTTTGTGAACAGTCGCTTAAAAAGGCCTTGAGCTACATCTGAATGTACCTCAAGGCTTTCGCTTTCACTTTTATATTCAGCTTAATTCGATTTATCCGAGTCAATTTCATAACTCAAATAAGGCTTCAATAATGATCGCGAATTTATGCCCAGCTTTTCAAAAACGCTTTTAAGCTGTGTTTTTACTGTGTTCTGGGAAATAAATAGCCGTTCTCCTATTTCCTTGTTTGAAAACCCTTTTGCAGCAAGCTTTGCGATCTCCCTTTCCCTTTAACTCTGGGAATGTTCCTCATCAAATCCTCTGAAAAGATGACAGAAACCGTTCCAGAAGCTGCTTAGTGAATTATCATAAACCCTCTGCCACACTATTTGTCGTGTCAATCCGCAAGGTTCTTCACTCCTATCCCTCGATAAATGCTACTGCCTCTAAAATTTGATGGTATTAAGTCCAACTTCTTCGCTCTTTACTCTGTCGATCTTCCCATCAATAATATCGATCATGATTTCAACGGTAGGGCCGACCCAAGCCCCATTCAAATGACCACCATAGGCCTGAAAATTGGAATTGGTAAGTGTGACATGCAGATGCAGGTATACTTCACCACCCATTTCCGAAATATTTCCTAGCAAGCTGGCGATTTCCATATCTCCAGTGAGTTCTCGGGTATGGTACACCTTTGCGTCTTGTTCAAAAAACCCTATATTTGCTTTATTAACGGCTCCAATGCCGGAAACAGAAGCGAGTGAAATTCCTTTATCTTTACATAAGCTTTTAATGGAGCTTATTATTTCATCGCCTTTATCCAGTCTCAATACAATTTTCGAATTAAATTGTCTGTATTCCATAATTCCCTCCACGTTTTCCAGCTGCGATACATCGAGCGTTCTCCAAGTTTCTCTTCTATGCGGAGAGATTCGTTGTACTTAGCCACCTGCTCCGTCCGGGCCGCTACTATCAGAGCCTTGGAACGATATTTAGAAATCATCTGCGCTGTTAAGCCAGATTGTGTGGGAGTTATCAATACCAACCTTAACTAGGCGGCAGAGCCTAGAAGTAGCCGCATATACAAGTTCATCGGCACAACGCATACACTCTTCTAATGTCATAGGCTTGGGGACAATACTCATAAGTCCTCCAATTCCCTGTTGTAATACATCTTCCCAGCCATGCCCTAGTCCACCAGATATACATACGGTTGGAACCTTATACTTCTGTGCAATTTTAGCTACCCCTACTGGCGCTTTACCATGAGCAGTTTGGAAATCAGTACACCCTTCACCCGTTATCACAAGATCAGCCCGCTTTACTATTTCTTCAAAACAGGTAGCCTCTAATACTATTTCTACTCCAGGACGGAGCTGAGAAGGCGTAAAAAAAAGTAGCCCAGCCCCTAAGCCACCAGCAGCACCTGCTCCTGCACTATCTGCTACATCTCTACCCGTAGTCTCTTTTGCGATCGAGGCATAGTGCCTCAGGACTTGATCTAGTTCTTCTACCATCCCAGGAGTAGCTCCTTTTTGTGGACCATAAACTGTCGATGCCCCTCGTATTCCGCATAACGGATTATCAACGTCACACGCCACAAGTATTGTCGTATCGACTAGTCGAGGATCAAGTCCACTTGTATCAATTCTAGCTAATTCTTTTAAGGCTGCTCCCCCATTCGGAAGTTCCTTGTTCGATGCATCAAGAAACTTTACCCCGAGTGCCTTTGCCATACCAACACCACCGTCATTGGTAGCACTACCACCGATACCGATGATCAATTTACGTAGCCCTTGGTCAAGGGCTGCTTTGATGAGTTGACCTGTGCCATAGGTAGTAGCAAGCCTAGGATTGCGTTGTTCCTTGGTAATGAGTGGAAGACCAGACGCTGCAGCCATTTCAATAACCCCGGTCAATTCATCACCAAGTATCCCCCAACAAGCCTTGACTTTATCTCCTAAAGGTCCCATTACTTCCTCATACATCAAACAACCCCCAGTAGCCGTCACCAAGGCTTCAACCGTTCCCTCTCCACCATCCGCTATTGGCACTTTGGTTACCAATGCATCGGGAAAGACCAAAATTATTCCTCGTTCCATGGCATTTGCAACATCAATTGCCGACAAACTTCCTTTAAATGAATCTGGAGCTATAATAATATTCACTTTGTATCACATCCTTTGTTGATAAAAGTAGCAGAGTTTTAATAGAACCCCTTATCTTTAGATAAGAGGCTCTATTTTGCTAGATTAACGTTTCACTTCGACTTTTGCCATCTTTTCATAATATTGTGCTAAACTGCTATGATCTGCTTCTCCCATACCGTCGACCTTGAGAGCTTGCATCATTTCCATAACAGCTGCAGTCAGCGGTAATGGAACACCCATTTCATGGGAGGTTTCCAATGCGTTGTTCAAGTCCTTAATGTGAAGGTTGATACGGAACCCAGGATCGAACTTTCGATCCATGATCAGCGGTGCTTTCGCATCAAGAACTGTACTTCCTGCTAGTCCACCACGAATTGCTTGGTAGACCAGCTCAGGCTCTACCCCAGCTTTGGTGGCCAAAACTAAGGCTTCCGACATGGCAGCAATATTTAGGGCAACAATGATTTGGTTGGCAAGTTTCGTTACATTTCCTGCACCAATCTCCCCAGTACGTACAACGGAACCAGCCATGCTCATCATTACAGAATAGCATTTGTCAAAAACTTCTTGCTTACCGCCGACCATTACAGACATGGTACCATCGATCGCCTTAGGTTCACCACCGCTTACAGGAGCATCCAACATCTCTACTCCCTTTTCAGCCAGTTTTTCGGCTAATTCCCGACTGACTATGGGAGAAATCGAGCTCATATCGATGAAGGTAGTACCTTCTCTCGCTCCCTCCAATAGCCCATCTTGACCTAAAACTACTTCTTTTATATGAGGTGAATTGGGTAACATGGTAATAATGATATCCGCCTCTTGCGCAACAGCTTTAGCTGTTGCTGCGCTCCTAGCCCCTGCAGATACTACTTCGTCGACTGCAGTTTGGTTTCTATCGACAACGATAAGATCGTAGCCAGCCTTGATTAAATTTTTACTCATGGGTTTCCCCATAATGCCTAAACCAATAAATCCAATTTTCATCTAAATTACTCTCCTTTATTATTAAACTACAAGTGATGGTTCTCTATGAATTATTTCAACAATCCCATGTCTATCAACACTTTGGTAAGTTGCTCTCTTTCACTCTGGGTCATCGGTCCTGCTGGAGCCATACACGGGCCGGCTTCAATCCCTATTAAAGTAAGGGATTCTTTAATCACGGCAGGGAATGTACCGATGGTGAACGCACTACGCAGAGGGGCTAAGGCAAACTGAGCCTTAAGAGAACCTTCTAGATCACCCGCCATATATTTTTCATAGATATCAACGCATAACCTTGGAGCTACATTGGCACAGGATGCAATGGAACCGGTAGCGCCGTAGCAAAGCGCTCCATAGATCAGGGTATCCCGTCCCATAAGCACGGAAAAATCGTCCCTATCCTTCGTCAAGCGTATATAATCAGCCGTCAATGTCAAATCACCGCTGGAATCTTTGATGCTGACGATGTTCGGCACTTCGGCCAATTTTGCTACTGTTGCAGGAGCGAGATTCACACCTGTTTTTGGAGGGTTATTGTAGAGAATCACAGGAAGAGATGTACTTGCAGCAACGGATTTGTAATGTTTAATTAACTGTTCCTGGTTGGGAGTAACAAAAAGAGGTGTTAGAACAGATACTGCGTCAATCTTGCACTCTTCCGCCAGCTCAGTCAACATCACACTTTCTCGGGTGGTAATCCCATTAGTTCCCGCATAAACTGGCACCCTGCCTTTCGTTTCGTCCATAGTAACCAGGAAAATTTCCCGTTTCTCCTCAGGGGTCAGACCGTAAAATTCTCCTGTCGTTCCGACGATAAACAGTCCGTGTACACCCCCGTCAAGCAAATGATTAATCAGCTTACGCATGGCACGTTCGTTGAATTTTTCTTCTATTGTAAGAGGCGTTATCACCGCGGGTATGATTCCTTTTGGCCTAAAACCTACTGTTTTTTTACTTGTTTGCATTTTTTGCCCTCCATTGATTTGTTTGGCATCGAATATTTCAATTGTTATAAATATGCAGCATAATTAGGTTATTGGTGCCGGATTAAACAAACATAAAGCATTATGCAAGCCCCAATGCTCAGCCCAGGTCTCTTTACGACCACTAGCAACTTCTATGATAAGATGAAATAGTTCCCAACCGACTTCTTCGATGGTTGCTTCACCCGTTGCAATTCGCCCTGCATTCACATCAATTAGATCCTGCCAATGCTCTGTCAAAGCATTGCGCGACGACACTTTAATGACGGGTGCCATAGCTAATCCATAGGGAGTTCCTCGTCCAGTGGTGAATACCTGCAGATGGATTCCAGAAGCCAATTGCAGGGTGCCACAAACAAAATCACTCGCCGGCGTTGCTGCATAAATTAACCCTTTTTGAGTTGCTTTTTCACCAGGGGCTAATACTCCCATGATCGCACTGGTGCCTGACTTGGCAATGGAACCAAGGGCTTTCTCTACTATGTTCGCAAGGCCCCCTTTTTTGTTCCCAGGTGTTGTGTTAGCACTTCGATCCACTCCGCCGAGTTCTAAATAATGATCATACCACTTCATCTCTCGAATTAACGCGCGGCCAACTTCTTCATTCACTGCTCGCGGTGTTAATAAATGAATACCATCTCGCACTTCAGTTACTTCTGAAAACAAGACCGTCGCTCCAGCACGTACTAATAAATCTGTTGCATAGCCTACTGCGGGATTTGCCGTAACACCAGAGAAAGCATCGCTCCCTCCACACTGCATGCCAATCACCAAATCGGAAATCGGACAGAGCACACGCTGCCGACTATTTAATTTCTTCAATTTCTCTGTGGCTTCTTCCACAATCCTCTGCACCATTGCACTAAAGCCTTGCTGCTCTTGTAATACAAGGATTGTTGCGTCAGCTCCATCAGGGATCAATTTTGCCGGTAATAGTTTTTCACAGCCCAAACCAACTATCATGACCTCCCCACCAAAGTTGGGATGAGTTGCAAGATTTCGTAGAGTGCGAATGGGAATAATCGCCTCGGGGGCATTAATCGCCACGCCACATCCATAATTATGATTTAAGGCAACGACATCTTCAACATTGGGATATTGGGGCAGTATCTCCTCTTTAATCTTTTTTACCGCATAGTCAAGAACGCCGGCAACACATTGCACGCTCGTAGTAATTCCCAAAATATTTCTTGTTCCGGCACTCCCATTTGCATTGCGGTAACCTTCAAAGGTATATCCTTCAAGAGGGGGTAACTGTTCTGGCACCTTGTTGATTGATAATTCATCCATGCTTGGAGACGTCGGCATGTGTACTAATGCTTCATTGATCCAACTGCCTTTCTTGATTGGGCGAACTGTATATCCAATAATTTCGCCATAACGAATGATTGCTTCGTTTTGCTCCAAATCTGTTAAGGCAACTTTATGCCCCTGGGGGACGGGTTCTCTGAGTTCAAGACCGCAAGCAAATACTGTCCCCGCAGGTAAGCCTCCCGAATTAACAACGATTGCAACATTGTCTATTGGATTGATTTTGATATAAAGCGGTGCTTCTTCTTGGTTCATGAGCCTTGGCATTAGGTAAATCCTCCTGGTATTTCATCTTATTGTTGCTCCAAACTTACACATTTGGAACACTCCCTTTGTTTTCCTA
>JAJYAS010000038.1 GCA_021779415.1 Bacillota bacterium | reverse complement strand
GATCTATGGTGTCAGACAAATTATCGAGTTAGGAAGTTTAATTGAACAAGATCAACTGTATTTAGTTGAGTTAAACCATTCTGCAGAAACCGTAGAAACGATGAAAAATGAAGGCGCTAAGTCCATTAACGACTTAAAGGAAAGAACTGCGGAACGAGAACGTTATATGGAACGAATACAAGAAGGTATCATTAAAACAAACCAAAGCGCGGAAAAAATCAACTCTGCCAGTCAAATGATTCAAGCTGTAGCGGATCAAACAAATTTATTGGCTTTGAATGCGGCCATAGAGGCAGCGCGTGCAGGTGAAGCAGGAAGAGGCTTTGCCGTTGTAGCGGAAGAAATTAGGAAGTTAGCAGAACAATCCAGTCGTTCAACAAGAGATATCGCTGAGATCGTTAAAGAATTGCAAATCAATTCTCAGAATGCGGTTGAAATCATTGATAAAAGCTCTGTCATTACCAAAGAACAAGAAGATAGTGTAACAGTTACAGATGAACGATTCAAGGGCATAGCCTCAGCTATTGAAGAGACAAAAACAATTGTTAACAAGTTAAATAGCTCAGGGCAAGAAATGGAAAAGAAAAAGGATCAAATTACTGAGATTTTAAAAACTTTAGCGCGAATTGCAGAAGAAAATGCGGCTAGTACGCAGGAAGTCTCCGCTGCTTCAGAAGAGCAAACAGCGTCAATGATCGAGATCGCGAATGCCAGCGGAGGATTATCACAATTAGCTAAAGAATTACAGCAATCCATCGATAAATTTAACTAGACAGGGTAGACAAGGGGGACGGTTCTCATGTACTAGTCCAGACATGAGAACCGTCCCCTTGTCTAAGTCTTGTCTAATAATAACGAATGACCAGGTACGCTGCTGAAATTAACACAGAGAGAATCATTAGAGGAAAGCCTACTTTAAAGAATTGGACATAGCGTATTTTGAGGCCGTTTTTCTCAGCTATTCCTGCTACGATGAGATTGGCGGAGGCCCCGACTAAGGTTCCGTTTCCGCCGAGGCAGGAACCTAAGGCCAGTGCCCACCAGAGGGGCTGAGTTTGTGCTGGGGTGAGCTGACTGAGTAGGGCTAGTTTTTGAATCAGTGGAATCATGGTTGCGACGTAGGGGATATTATCGAGGAACGAAGACAGTAGAGCGGATATAAACAGAATTAATAGAACCATAAGGAGAGGGGCCCCTCCAGTTAAGCTCATGCTCCACTCTGCCAAGCGGTCAAGGACTCCCACTTCAATAAGCCCTCCGACCAGGACGAACAGACCAGCAAAGAAAAAGAGCGTGGGCCATTCAATAGCTAAGAAAACGTCTTCGGGTTCTTCGTGGGCTAAGATCATTAGGACCATGGCCCCACCAAGTGCGATGGTGGCTGTTTCCAAGTGAAGGACGGAATGCAAAGAAAACCCCAGAATGACAATGCTTAAGACTAAGAGACTTTTTTTGAGCAAGGCAAAATCCTTAATATGGTCCCATTCATTTTGAATTCTGAGTTTGGCTTTTAATTCTTCTTTGGTTACCAATTTACGCCGATAGATAAGATAGAAGATATATAAAGTAACCGCGATAATGACGAGTACGACAGGAGCAAGATTAAGAATAAAGTCCATAAAACTGAGACCTGCTTGTCCTGCAATCATGATATTGGGTGGATCTCCGATCAAAGTGGCTGTTCCGCCGATATTACTCATGAGGATTTGACTGAAGAGAAAGGGAATTGGATCGACCTCCAATTGTTCAGCAATAGAGAGGGCAATGGGGACAATTAATAAGACGGTCGTGACGTTATCCAAAAGTGCGGATATTAACGCCGTGAGTAAGGATAAGGAGAGCATAAGTAGGAGGGGATCTCCTTTTGCTTTTTTGCTTACCCAAATGGCCAGAAAGGCAAAGACCCCCGAGCGTCGGGTTAAATCAACGATGATCATCATGCCAATCAAGAGTCCTAGGGTATTCCAATCAATATGCTGGATTGCCTTTTCTTGTGTGAGAACGCCCAAGATAATCAGGAGTGAGGCACCGAAAACGGCAGTCACAGCGCGAGGAACTTTCTCGGTGATGATAAAGAAATAGCTCAAGATAAAGATACCAATGGCGATTCCGATTTGCATTAATACACCTCCAAAATGGTTGATTTTTGTGATGAGAGTGGCAAACGTCATTAGTGGTAAAAAGAGAGAGTAGTCTAAAAGACTACTCTCCCCAGAGAAGTTGATTCTTGTAGTCTGGCGATCCTAGCCTAATTTCAAGAGTGTATTTAACGTACTCTCAAAATTAGGCCTTAGACCCATGACTTTAGCGTCCTTCACTTTCGCGAAGTTTACCCCAACCGAACCTACTAATTATTTAATTTATCATAAATCACACTTGACAACTATAATAAAAATCAAGATTAAAATATAGATATAATCAGTATAACGAGAAACGTTATAATTTGTCAATTTAGTAAGGCTGATTTTGGAGGTAAACAATTCCTAGGATAAAACTCAAATATTAATAGATACTAAAGCTTGATAAAACTAAGGGAGGTTTTTCAGGTGTTTAAACATGTTAAAGATATGGAATATACCGTACATGTGGATCGGCCAGATCCCCGCTTTGCGGTCTTGTTTCTGGAGCAATTTGGGGGGTGTGACGGTGAACTTACTGCAGCCATGCAGTATTTCTCGCAGAGTGTAGGGTGTAATGATCCTAAAATACGGGACATGTTGCAAGATATCGCAGCCGAAGAGATGAGCCATTTGGAAATGGTCGGCGAGGCCCTAGGTATGTTGATTGGTCCTGTTGATAACATTCCTAGAGATTTTCCGGCGAATCATATGGCGTTACTTGGGGGTGGCCCACTTCTGATTAATTCAGCTGGAGTACCCTGGTCAGCGGGCTATGTCGACTCGACAGGAGATCTATTTACAGATCTTTCGACCAATGCAGGGGGAGAACTTCGTGCAAAACTGATGTATGAGCGACTTCTCCAACAAACGGATGACGCCGGAGTCAAAGACATGGTTCGGTTTCTCTTAAGCCGTGAAGAATCTCATAATTTTTCTTTCATGCAAGCAATTGAAACATTAAAGGGAAGCGGAGTTAACAAAGACTTCCGAGATTCGGATTTCTCTAAGAAATACATGAACATGTCAACAGGTCAGGGAGATAGTCGAGGACCCTGGAATCAAGGTAACGAGTTCTCCTATGAGGAGAATCCAAACGAGAAGTATGGCGGACCGGCCCAGTATGGAAAAGATCCACAGCCAACCGGTGGGAAGGAAGTTGCGCCAGGCTATAATGACCATACGCGCAATAATCCTCAATATTCTCAACCTCAGGCTAAACCACATTAAGAAAGCCTAAAAGCAAAATCGTGAGAGATATATGACTAATGAACAACGCAAAAAACGGACAGTTTAATGTCCGTTTTTTGGTCATTTTTGACAGGAAAGAATTGTTGAATTGTGGTTGACAGCTATATACTTAAGGAGTAATATATTTCGAGTACGGAATATTTACAAACGTAATATTATAGGGATAAATATTCTAACTTCGAAATAATAGGATAAGGCGGTTAACAAATGGAAAATGAAAATATGAAGATTGCCAAGCTTCTTCAGGAAGTCATGCTCCTTTTCAGGCATAAGATGACTAAAGTAGTGGAGGACACTGGTATTACAACTCTTCAAATGATGATTATGGGTATTATAAGTAAGGAAAAAACGCTTAAAATTACGGAATTAAGTGGTAGGCTTAGCTTATCGAATAGTACTGTGTCCGGTATTGTAGACAAGATGGAAAAGTTAGGAATGGTAGAGAGAACAAGAAGTGAACAAGATAGAAGAGTGGTTAATGTCAGTATATCTCCCAATTTTGTGGAGATGCATAAAACCTTTCATGAACGGTTTGAAGAAACCATTGCTCTAACAATAAACAAAAGTACCCCGGAAGAACTCAATAAAATACTCGAAGGGTTAGAGGTGCTGAAAAGGCTTCTCAAAACTCAAGAATAGTGAACTGAAATTTATCCTCAGGGCTAGAGATTGAAAGAATGGAGTTGGATGTTGTGTTTAAATTGTATCGATTTTTAAAATCATATACTGCTTATATTGCGGTTGTCATTGTACTGCTCTTTGTACAAGTTCTTTCAGATCTCTATTTACCTACCTTAATGGCGAATATTGTTGACCACGGGATCGTGAACAAAGATGTCAATTATATTCTAAGAGTTGGTGGTTTCATGTTGCTTGTCGCAGCAGGGGGCACCTTGTGTGCCATTATTGCAACTTTTCTTTCTTCTAAAACTGCTGTGGGTTTTGGAAAGATATTACGGGAAAAGATCTTCACTAAAGTTGAAAGCTTTTCTTTGCATGAGTTTGACAAAATTGGGACTGCAACTCTGATTACCAGAACGACGAATGACGTGACTCAAGTTCAGCAAGTGTCCGTTTTGATCTTAAGTATGATGATCAGTGCACCGTTAACGTGTATCGGTGGTATCATCATGGCTATCCAAGAAGACCGGGGGCTGACCTGGGTGCTTTTGGTCTCGGTGCCTGTCCTCTTCGCCATTATTGGGATTGTGCTCGCCAGAGGCATCCCTCTTTTTAGACTGATGCAGCTAAAAATCGATAAATTGAATCTTGTTTTACGGGAGAATCTTACAGGTATCAGAGTTGTGCGTGCTTTCAATCGTATTGATCAAGAAAAGAAGAGATTTGACAACGCGAACCTGGACCTCATGAATAACTCGGTTAAGGTAAACAAAATCATGGCCATCTTAATGCCCATGATGATGTTGATTATGAACTTTACGACGATCGCCATTATTTGGTTTGGCGGTATTCGAATCAACAATGGAGATATGCAGGTTGGATCTCTAATGGCCTTTATCCAATATGCTACGCAAATTCTTTTCTCCTTGCTTATGCTCACCATGTTATTTATCATGGTCCCGCGCGCTCAAGCTTCGGCTGTGAGAATCAATGAAGTCTTGGATACTGATCCGGAAATCAAAGATCCCTTGAAGGGCAAGCCCGCTAGTATACAACGGGGGTTTGTTGAATTTAAAGATGTTTCCTTCAGCTACCCTGGTGCAGAACAACCTGCAATCAGCAATATAACCTTTAGCGCAACACCGGGAGAGATTACGGCAATAATCGGTGGGACCGGCTCGGGGAAATCGACGATGGTCAATTTAATTACCCGTTTTTATGATGTTGAAAGTGGATGTGTGTTGGTTGATGGGGTGGATGTACGAGAAATGAGCCAAGAAAGCTTGAGAGCTAAAATTGGCTTTGTTCCTCAAAAAACAGTGCTGTTTTCGGGTACTATTGCGGAGAATATCAAATACGGCAGAGAAGGTGCCACCTTAGACGAGATCAAGCATGCCGTTCAGGTTGCACAAGCTACCGATTTTGTAACGGGAATGGAAGCAGGTTTTGATCATGTGATTGCCCAGGGTGGAACGAATGTTTCGGGTGGACAGAAGCAACGCCTCTCCATCGCCCGAGCTTTAATTCGCAAACCTGAAATCTATATTTTCGACGATAGCTTCTCAGCTCTTGACTTTAAAACAGATGCTAAGCTAAGAGCGGCTCTTAAGCCTGAAATCGCTGAGGCAACGGTGTTTATTATCGCGCAAAGGGTTACAACTGTGATGGATGCCGATAGAATCATCGTTTTAGATGATGGACTGATCGCTGGAATTGGAACGCATAAAGAACTGTTGAATTCCTGTGAGGTGTATCGTGAGATTGTAGCTTCACAGCTTTCAGAGGGAGAAATAGCATGAGTGAAGAACGTAACGTTAATAAACCACAACAGGGAGTTATGGGAGGAAGACAGGGAGGACCTGGTGGAACCATTGGCAGACCTGTGGAAAAGGCCAAGAATTTTAAAGGTACTTTATTGAGGTTGCTTCAGTATTTAAGGCCACGCCGAATTCAGTTGAGTATTGTCTTTATTTTCGCCATTCTCAGTACTGTATTCAGTATTTTGGGACCGAAAATTATGGGTAATGCCACTACAAAATTGTTTGAAGGCATCATGGGCAAACTGACGTTGGCTAAGCTGGTACCTCAGCAAGAGATGTTAAGCAAATTGGCAGCTAATCCGAAAACAGCGACCCCAGAGGTAGTGGGAGGGTTAGCACAAGTTAAAGCTGGAATTGCCAAAATTATGGCTCTGAATGGCGGAAAAATTGATTTTGACTATATTCTAAGAATCGTTTTGATTCTGATAGGATTATATCTAGTGAGCGCTTTATTTAGTTATATTCAACAATATATTATGGCCGGAGTGGCCCAAAAGACGGTTTACGACCTGCGCAAAGACGTGGATGACAAGCTGTCGAGGTTGCCACTTAAATTCTTTGATGCTAGGACACATGGCGAAATATTGAGTCGAGTTACCAATGATGTAGATAATATTGCCAATACCTTGCAACAAAGTCTTACCCAATTGATTACCTCGATCGTAACGATTGTTGGGGTTATCGTCATGATGCTAACCATCAGTCCGCTCCTAACTTTAATTGTTATTTTAACGCTCCCTCTTTATATCTTAGTCACCACGAGTATTGCCAAACACTCTCAAAAACACTTTGCTGCTCAGCAAAAATCTCTGGGTGAACTGAATGGGCATGTCGAAGAAATGTACACTGGTCATGTTATCGTCAAGGCCTTTGGACATGAGGGGAAATCCATTGACACCTTCAATGAAATTAATGACCGACTTTACGTTGCAGGGTGGAAAGCACAGTTTATCTCAGGGATTATCATGCCCCTCATGAGATTTGTAAGCAATCTAGGGTATGTTATTGTCAGTGTTGTGGGTGGAATTTTTGTCACGAATGGAAGAATAACGATTGGAGATATTCAGGCCTTTATTCAGTATTCCAGACAATTTACCATGCCCATCGTTCAAACAGCCAATATAGCAAACATTATTCAATCAACCGTTGCCTCCGCTGAACGTGTCTTTGAACTCTTAGATGAAGTGGAAGAATTACCGGATCGAGCCGATGCTAAGGTTATCTCTTTCCCTAAGGGAGATGTAAAATTTGAAGATGTCGATTTCAGTTACAAAGAGAATGAACCCTTGATCGAGGATATGAATATTGACGTCAAGCAGGGAAACACGATAGCTATTGTGGGACCAACAGGTGCAGGAAAAACGACTCTGGTCAACTTATTGATGCGTTTCTATGAAATCAAGGCTGGGAAGATTACGGTTGATGGTGTGGATATCAGAGATATTAAACGTGGAGATTTGCGGAATATCTTCGGAATGGTGCTCCAGGATACATGGCTCTTTAATGGAACGATCATGGAGAATATCGCTTATGGTCGGGAAGGTGCAACTGAAGAAGAGGTTATAAATGCTGCCAGAGCTGCCCATGCTCATCACTTTATTAAAACTCTTCCAGAAGGATACAACACCATCTTGAATGAGGAAGCCTCCAATATTTCGCAGGGCCAAAAACAACTCCTCACGATTGCTCGGGCCATACTTGCCGATCCTGCAATCTTAATTCTGGATGAAGCGACCAGTAGTGTTGACTCACGAACGGAAATCTATATTCAGCGCGCTATGACGGAACTGATGAGTGGAAGAACAAGCTTTGTCATTGCGCATAGGCTTTCGACGATCAGAGATGCAGATTTGATCCTCGTGATGAACAAAGGGAGTATTATTGAAATGGGTAACCATAATGGACTTCTTGCTCAGAAGGGTTTTTATGCCGATCTTTATAATAGTCAATTTACGGGGTCTAATTTGGATAAAGACGTAGTCTAAGGAGCAGAAAAAAAGGTGGTGGTTAGATATATAATCTAGCCACCACCTTTTTTGGGGTCATGCCTTGAATCCTTGCCAAAACTTAATGACGTGGAGCCCATAACATAATAGAGACTCCAACAAGGCAAACGGCACATCCAATCCAATCATAGACATCAGGTGCTTTTTTATCAATTCCCCAACCCCATAAGATGGCTAGAACGATAAATACACCTCCGTAAGCGGAATAAACCCTACCAAAGTTCGGGAATTTCTGTAAGGTAGGTATGATGCCGTAAACGATTAGAATTAGTCCACCAATTATTCCATACCAAAATGGTCTTCCTTCTCTCAGGGAAAGCCAGATCAAATAACCCCCTCCGATTTCAGCTAAACCGGCTAATAGAAATAAAAGAATCGCATTAAACACATAGCTTGCTCCGTTCATCTCTGGTTATTAATCGTTATGCTCGTGACGATGGTGGAGGTGATTATGACTATGGTCATGATCATTGCGGTGGACATGGGGATGACGATGGGGATTTTCATGCTCATGGTGGTGCTCGTGCTCATGTTCATGCTCGTGGGTACGTCCTAGGGCATGAGCTATCGTATGTTCTTTATCAGGGAGGGTATCAAACCAGCCGTTATTGGCATCCTCAAGGCTGTCCAGGAAGTGATGGTACGGTTTAATGTCCAGTAAGGGGGTTCCGTTATAGGCATCGATTCCCGAAATGATAAGTTCGTTGCCCTGTATTTCTTTTAATTGCACAATACTCAGACCAATAGGGTTGGGCCTTTTGGGGGAACGGCTGGCAAACAGTCCAATTTCAAGTTCGGGAGCCCAAGGGGAGTGAGTCAGTAGTTCGACTGGCGGAGTGACTTGATCGAGATGATAGAGGACATAAATATAGTTGAAATTATCCAAAGATTTCAGAGCGCTTGCATACTCGGGATTAAGGGTGATCCAGAAATCACCGGGGGCGTCAGGGAGTGGCTGATGAGGGGTATTAAAGGGAAAATAGGGGGTATGGATGGTGCCGATCGATTGAAATGTGATGGTCATAAAAAGTCTCCCTTCTTTTTAACTATATTTTTAACTATATTTGAACGACAAATCTGTGGTCTTATCCATGCTCTTTAGCGCCACCAATGTGAAAATGAGAACGCTTATGAATGAGGTTTACATCCAGAAGAAGGTCGCGGTTCTTGAGGATTTCGTACGCTGAGCTGTCGGCTGCGATCGTGTGGTTTTCGCGTAGAACGATCACACGCTGAGCAATTTCTTCGACAATGGAAAGGTCGTGTGTGGCGGTGATAATCGTTTTCCCAGCACTCTGGAGGGATGAAATAAATTCTACGAGCCAAAACTGGGTGCGTGGGTCGAGCCC
The DNA here is from genome assembly GCA_021779415.1 of Bacillota bacterium. The sequence continues at coordinate 2,588 of JAJYAS010000038.1, read as the reverse complement.
ATTCGTGGGTTCATCGAGAAATAAAACTTCAGGGTTAGCGGTAAGAACACAGGCTAAAGCAACCTTTTTCTTTTCCCCGCCACTCAGTTTATAGGGGGGGCGGTCTAACAGGGGCGTGATTCCAAGTAGATCGGCGGTTTCGTCAATCCGTTGTGCAACCTGCTCGGCAGGGAGGCCAAGCTGGAGAGGTGCAAAGGATAACTCATCCCGAACGGTAGCGGAGAAGAGTTGGGCATCAGAATTTTGAAAAATGAAGCCGACACGTTGGCGGAACTCAGATAAGAAGGAGGGATCTTGCAGTTTTTTTTCAGTTAGGTTCTGTCCGAAGGCTAAGATTTGACCGGATGTGGGATGAACAAGTCCGGCAAGAATTTTAAGGAGTGTGGACTTTCCGCTTCCGTTGGCCCCAAGAATAACAAGGCTTTGTCCGGGATAGACCTGAAGATGAATATCGGATAGGACGGGTTGCTCGGGAATATAAGCATAGGAAAGGTCAGCTAATTCGAAAAGGGGAGCAGTTTGTTGTGACAATGTATTATCCTCCTAAGACTTTGTCGGCAGCATAAAGTGTTAAGCATGACATGAGGCTGACTCCCACGCTAAAGACGTCCACCCAGCGTAACTGAAAACGCTGGAGAGTATAAATTTCACCGGTATACCCTCGCGCAACCATTGAGGTATAAACCTCTTCACTCATTTGGAGCGACTTACCGAAAAGGTGGGCAATGGATGAACCCACGAAACGACGTTGTTCACTTCCGGAGGAACGCCCTGCATCACGTGCTTTGCGCGCTAAGAACATGTCTTCGAGCAGTGTAATAAGCACAAAAATATAACGGTAGGTCATTTCCAGTGTGACAATAAAAATCTTAGGAACAAAAAAAGTTCGTAACGCACGCAACAGGTTGTTCCAACGTGTCGTCAAGGTGAGTAGGACTGCGAGAGTGACGGAAATTCCCACTCGACTGATCAGGAGAATTGCTCCCCAAAAGCCTTGGCGAGTGATGGTTAATTCAGGCGGGAATTGAAGGGGTCCGATGTGGACTGGAGTAGAAAAATTCCAAATAATCCAGAGGGGGTCGCCCGGACGTACCCAATTAAATAGGGCGGGAAGGACCATGATCCCAGTAAATAAGGGAATAACGAACCAAACCCGCTGGATAAGGAAGCGACTGGGCACCTTGGATAACATAGCGAGGATTAGAATCCCCAGATAGATCCCCCAAAGCAAGGGTAAATGGCGCAGGAGGTTGACGGTTATGAGCAGAGAAAAAATGGCCAAGAGCTTCATTCTAGGGTCCAGGGCTTGCAGGAATCCGGGGCGAAGTGCGATCTCTTCAGAATAGACGGACTCCCGTACAAAATGAATAATCCCCTGAAGAGTTTTTTGAATAAAATTGGACTGCTTTACTTTTATATTTCGAGATTGCGCAGGCGGACTATTTTTTTGTAGCCAAAGTGGAAGATCCATAAAAGAAGGTTTCCTCCTCTCGTTATTAAAGCTCCGTCTTTTCTAAAATAATACGGTGGTTGAGAAGAGCCATATCTTTGATTTTAGCTTGAATAAACTTTTGTTTTCCAAAGATATCTACGAGTTTGAGGCCGTTTTCGTAGGGCTCAATGGTATCGACCGACTCCATGAATAACACATCGTTTTCTCCATCCACAAGATAGGCATTTGCTTCACACATTATTGTTTGCTCCTTCTTTTCAAAATTTAAAAGCTTTAGATTGAATGTATAATTCAAGTTATAACTATTACCTTGATTCCCATCTTCGCCATTTTTCTATACTTAATCCTTCTTAATCTGTGGAATCTGTGTTAATCTGTGGTTTCTCTTATCGTTCTTTTCATGTGTAATCTGTGGTTCCTCGTTCAGAATTCCCCATGGCTCTGAATAGTCACTTATTTTTTCCCGTATTTACAGCGTTTCTTCTTGTAGGTATAAAAAAATGCGGGATTTTAGGCTATTATATTCGACAACCCAGGAGGGATATCCTGTATAAAATAGCATTACCAGAACAAGTTCATAAGACCCTTCCTGGGAAAGGCTTAGTTAAAGTTAGGGTCAGACCCAAGGATAGCATGGCGGTCAGATCAGGTTCCTATAATCACCTCCCTACAAAACGAAAAAGACCATGGAAAAGATGACCTGACTTACTGTCAAGTCAAGACCTCCATGGTCTCTTTTTATCATAATGAATATTGGGCTATTTAGTAGTATTCAACACAAACAGGTTAATCCCTTCTGAGTTTTTTGATTATTTTAGTTTTGCCACAAGTTCAGAAGGGATGTAGAATGAAGCTAAACTTGTGGATGTGGATTTGCATTAGAGTTAGCCAGATGAACATAAAGCGGTCAAAGGAATGTCCTTTCGCTATCGTGATCAAAAATGGAGAAATCGCAGCTGATGGAATTACGACGGAAATTCTCGTAAATACTGAATTAATGGAGGAATGCGGGCTTGAGGTGCGACTAGCGCTTCAAAACTGTCCGGTCTGCGGGATAAAAAAACAGGAGCAGATTCTTGGCTAGAAAACTGTCAAAAGAACAGGCAGGTGGAAAAATGACCCTTCAACAGCTTAA
>JAJYAS010000805.1 GCA_021779415.1 Bacillota bacterium | reverse complement strand
AAAGCTCGAAACTCTTCATTAAACTTAATGTCTGCAACATCCACTAGTACAGCATGGGTAGCCTTCAACTCTAAGGCATTCAGGATCAGGTTGTTAATATCCACTTTATGACTCCCTCGTTCCTTGCAAATTATTCCAATACAATACATATGATGTCTATACAATCTCAAGATTAAAAGTAAAAGACCCCCGCTCATCGTAGAGTGAGGGTTCATGAATTAGCTATGCCAATTAAAACTCACAGGAATTTGCCGTCCTCGGGAAAGAAATGACATCGCGGATATTGGACATACCCGTCAAATACATGATGACTCGTTCAAAACCTAGGCCATAGCCCGCATGTTTCACTCCACCATAGCGACGCAGGTCCAGATACCACCCATAATCCTCTGCGTTCAGTCCTGATTCTTGCATACGATTTTGTAAGATTTCCAGGCGTTCTTCCCGTTGACTACCGCCAATGATCTCGCCAACTCCGGGAACGAGTAGATCCATCGCTGCCACGGTTTTGTTATCATCATTTAAGCGCATATAAAAGGCCTTAATTCCCTTTGGATAATCTGACACAAAGACAGGTTTCTTAAAGATCTTTTCTGTCAAATGGCGTTCATGCTCAGTTTGAAGATCGATACCCCAATGAACAGGATACTCAAATTCAACCTCTTCCTTCTCAAGCAATTCTACAGCCTCGGTATATGTAATATGAGCAAATTTGGAGCTTAGAATATTTCCTAAGCGATCAAACAAGGTCTTATCGACAAAATTATTAAAGAATGCCATTTCCTCTGGTGCATTATCTAGGGCATACTGGATAATGAATTTCATCATCTCTTCCGCTAGATTCATATTATCGGCAAGATCTGCAAAGGCAATCTCAGGTTCAATCATCCAAAATTCAGCGGCATGTCTGGCTGTATTCGAGTTCTCCGCACGAAACGTGGGACCAAACGTATAGACATTGCGAAAAGCCATACAATACGTTTCCACATTGAGCTGACCACTCACTGTCAGACTGGCCGCACGTCCAAAGAAGTCTTGAGAGAAATCAACATTCCCGTCTTCATCTTTTGGAGGTTGAGCCATATCTAAGGCTGTCACCCGAAACATCTCACCAGCACCCTCTGCATCGCTACCAGTGATAATCGGAGTATGGACATAGACATAACCTTTTTCCTGAAAGAACTTGTGTATCGCATAGGCAACCACAGATCTGATACGAAAGACCGCAGCAAACGTATTCGTTCTAGGGCGCAAATGGGCAATCGTCCGTAAGTATTCAAAGGTATGCCGTTTTTTCTGAAGAGGATAATCCGCTGCAGACAATGCCAGAATTTCAATGACCTCGGCTTTTATTTCAAACGGTTGCTTTGCTCCCGGGGAAGCGACAAGAGTACCTTGGATACGTATTGCAGAACTAATTGTGAGCTTCCCAATCTCCACAAAGTTAGCAAGACTTTCTTCAAACACTACCTGAATGTTTTCAAAAAAACTTCCATCATTGATTTCAATAAAGCCAAATGCTTTTGACGTGCGCACTGTGCGTACCCACCCAGATAGTTCTACTTGCTGATTGAGAAACCGATCCGTCTCTCTATAAATTTCCTTTACGGTTAGCAATTGCATCATTACCTCCTCAGACTATCCCATGAGTAAAAACTAAAACCTTAACTAAGTTATTCAGCTTTAATAGGTACCCCAATAATTATAGCAAGGCTAACTTCAAATTACAAACCGCTGACTCTGGACCTTAAGTTCCTCCATCAAGAGTATTAACTGTTTCGCACTATCACGAATTGTACTGATTGTCGCACTCATTTCTTCCGTCGAAGCGGCCATCTCCTCTGCCGCTGCCGCATCTTCTTGACACATTGCCGCAACCTCATAGACTGATTTAGAGACGACCTGTTCCTTCTGAACGACTCGTTGAACCTCTTCCTCCATGGCCTCCAGCAGATGAACTACCGTTTGAGTTCCTCCAGAAATCTCCGTAAATTGTCCCAAGGCCCGATCTCCGATTCCTGATTGCTCTTCGATCAAGCAGACTGCTTCCTCTGTGGTTTGAGCTGAAGCTTCAACATTCAGAGTCACTTCATCAATCAACTTGGCAATCCGAGAAGCACTTTCCCTTGATCCTTCGGCCAGTTTGCGGACTTCTTCAGCTACAACAGCAAATCCACGTCCGGCTTCCCCAGCGCGAGCTGCCTCAATCGCTGCATTAAGTGCGAGGAGATTCGTCTGATCGGAAATCTCGGTTATAATTTGGGTAATCCCCCGAATCTCTCTCGTCTGCTCGCGGAGAATATGGCTTCCCTTCTGGATTTCCTCCACTTTGGTCGTAAAGATATGCATCTTAGCGGCCAAATCCTTGAGTATTTCTTCACCAAGCAGTGTTTGGGCCGTTACGTCAGAGGTACTACTGGCAACACGTTCCATGTGTCCCGCTAAAATTTGGACACTCTGATTGATCCCTTTACTTTGGTCACCGATCTCACTTGTACTCTCCGCAATTTTCTGAGAACTACTCGCTACCTGGCTGACACTGGCAGCCACTTGATCTGCACCTTGTGAGGTTTGATCAGTTGCCGCTGAAATTTCCCTCGTCGATTCCTCTACATGCCTAACTGCTTGATTGATCGAGAAACACACTTCCTTTGTATTATCAAGCATCTTCTTCATGGCCTTGGCTAGGGTCTCTAACTCTCCGTACGTATTCGTTTTAATAGCTATCTTCAAATTACCTGTGGCCAGAACCTCCGCATCTTCTGCTAATTGAATCAACGGTTTA
>JAJYAS010000804.1 GCA_021779415.1 Bacillota bacterium | reverse complement strand
ACTAAGTCCAATAGAATCATCCAATTGACTCGTTAGTCTTCCGTTTTCGTTAGTTTCATCGACTTCTACTTCACCTTTAGTGGGTTCAAATTCTTTATCTTTCATGCTAACCCCCCCGACATTCTGATTCTGTCTAGTATTCCCAAAAATACAGAAAGAAGTCGGGTGTAGTATACTATTTGTTATTTTTTCACTTCAAACGAACTTTTTAAAGAAACAATCCTGTTAAAGACAAGATGATCATGGGTTGAATTCAAGGGATCAACATTAAAGTAGCCATGTCGGAAAAATTGAAATTTGGACTGCGGCTTTGAGTCTTTGATGTTTGGTTCAACAAATCCATGGCTAATCTCCAGAGATTTAGGATTAACATGCTCCAGAAAAGATGCTTCATCCGTCATATCTTCATCTAAAATTAAGGCCTCATATAATCTGAACTCAGCAGGTACAGCTTGGGAGGCTTCCACCCAGTGAATCGTCCCTTTGACTTTTCTTCCGGTGAAGCCTGACCCGCTTTTAGTTTCTGGATCATAGGTGCAATGCAGTTCGATGACCTTGCCCGTTTCGTCCTTAACAATATCATTACATTTAATAAAATAAGCATTTTTTAGGCGTACTTCATTTCCAGGGAATAGTCTATGATACTTAGCTGGGGGATTTTCCGTAAAGTCTTCTTGTTCAATATAAAGTTCGCGTGAAAATGGAATTTGCCGGGTACCCATCTCTGGGTTTTCTGGGTTGACTTCGGCTTCTAACATTTCAATTTGCGCTTCTGGATAATTCGTAATTACCACCTTAAGTGGTTCAAGCACGGCCATCGTTCTTGGTGCCTTAAGCTTTAAGTCTTCTCGGATAAAATGCTCCAGCATTTTACTATCCACAACACTATCCGCTCTGGCGACTCCGATTTCCCTTGCGAAATTGCGGATCGCCTCTGCTGTATACCCTCTGCGCCGAAGCCCTGAGATGGTTGGCATCCGCGGATCATCCCACCCATCCACAACGTGCTCATCCACCAGTTGTTTAAGCTTACGCTTACTCATGACCGTATTCGTAATATTTAAACGCGCAAATTCATATTGGTGAGGAACGTTGTCCATTTCACATTCTCGAATGACCCAATCATATAAAGGGCGATGATCCTCAAATTCCAACGTACAGATCGAGTGAGTGACCCCTTCTATAGCATCTTCCAACGGGTGGGCATAATCATACATTGGGTAAATACACCACTTATCTCCTGTATTATGGTGGGTGGCATGAGCAATCCGGTAAAGGACAGGATCTCGCATATTGATATTGGGTGAGGCCATGTCGATTTTAGCTCGTAATACCTTCTCACCGTCTTTAAATTCCCCTTGACGCATACGTTCAAACAGCGCTAGGTTTTCTTCAACCGAACGATCGCGAGAGGGGCTCCTTTGTCCTGGTTCAGTTAATGATCCTCGCATCAAACGGATTTCCTCTGCGGTGGAATCACAAGCATAAGCTTTGCCTTTTTTGATCAATAACACGGCTCGATTGTACATTTCCTCAAAGTAATTTGAGGCAAAAAACAAGTCGTCCCATTCATACCCTAACCACAACACATCTTCTTTAATCGATTCCACATATTCCGTATCTTCTTTTGCCGGATTTGTGTCATCAAAGCGCAAATGGGTCTTACCGTTGAATTCATCTGCTAATTCAAAGTTTAGAATAATGGATTTAGCATGTCCAATATGTAAATAGCCATTGGGCTCCGGAGGGAACCGTGTAATAATATGATCTGCCTTACCTGATTTTAGATCCTCAGTAACAATATTCTTGAGAAAATTCGAGGAGGATTTGTTTTCCATCCGATATCAACCTTTCTCTCTAAATGATCCTGCTTCTGCCAATTTTTCCTTGCCTTAAATAATACTTCATTCATAACGAGAGTTCAACTTTGCTCTTAAAATACCAGGGCAAAGGTATGATGGATTTTAGGTCATGGCGTCTTGGTAAGCGGATCAGAATCAAGAACCGATGGCCCTTGTTGCTGCATGGCAATTTAAGTTTAAGCGAGCTGCCTTTTGGCCAAATCAGCAAAAACCCCCTGACTCTTGATAAGCTCTTGGTAAGTCCCACTCTCCACAATCTTGCCTTGGTCCATAACGATAATCTTATTGCAGTTCATAATAGTGCTCAGACGATGAGCAATAACTACTCGTGTAGCCTGAAGCTGGTCGAGGCTTTTACTGACGATGGCTTGGGTACGATTGTCTAAGGCACTAGTGGCTTCATCAAAGAAAAGAATTTTAGGTTTTTTGATGATAGCTCGAGCGATCATCAAGCGTTGCTTTTGCCCTCCGGAGATAGTACCAGCACCCTCGCTAATGACTGTATTCAGACCCATAGGCATTTCCTTGATGTCTTCCTCAAGACCAGCCATCCTGGCCGCTTCCCAAGCTTCATCTCTGGTCAGGTAAGGGTTAGCGCCGACAATATTGCTAAAGATATCTCCGGACATGAGTTGACCATTTTGTAATACCACACCCAGTTGCTTGCGTACAGCTCGGATATCTACCTTCGACAGGTCTTGCCCATTGTAATAAACTTTCCCTTGCTCTGGTATTTCGAAGCCCAGCAAAACTCTAAACAAGGTTGACTTTCCACAACCTGAAGTACCCACCAAGGCTACATAATCCCCCTCATCAATTTGAAAAGAGATGTCTTGCAATACTAAGGGACCCCCTTCTTTATAGCGAAAAGACACATGACTAACTTCGATAGAGCCCGTCAGGGGCTTCGGATTTATCTTGGT
>JAJYAS010000803.1 GCA_021779415.1 Bacillota bacterium | reverse complement strand
CGTTGAAGGTACCTTCCCCTTACCTGCTGATCTTGCCACACATGATAATCTCTTTATGCTTCGTGTTCAAGGGGAAAGCATGATAGAAGCTGGAATTTTAAATGGGGATCTCATTATTGTTCGTCAGCAGCATGAGGCGAGGAATGGTGAAATTGTTGTTGCTTTAATTGGAGATGAAGCTACTGTCAAACGCTTCTTTAAAGAAAGAACACTCATTCGACTTCAACCCGAAAATTCTACGATGGAACCGATTTATTCACAGGATGTTTCGATTTTAGGGAAGGTAATCGGCGTATTCCGTACTCTCCAATAACCTGAACACCCGCCTTTAACAAAGATATGCATAAGAAAGTTAAGTTAACCTAGGAAGAACTTTAAAATCTCAAATTAAGCTACGAACCTAGTAAACGTAAAGGGAGCAGTTGGTCCTTGCCAACTGCTCCCTTTACGTTTAGTTTATTAGTATAAACTCAATTAAGAGAAATTTTACAGTTCTGCTTATCTTTATATCGTTCAAACCCCAAGGCAATTAATCGATCGATCAATTCCGTATAAGGGATACCCGAGGCCTCCCAAAGTTTAGGGTACATTGAAATTTTCGTAAACCCAGGCAAGGTATTAATCTCGTTAAGGACTATTTCGTTTTGTGGAGTTACAAAGAAGTCGACCCGACTCAGTCCACAGGCCTCAACGGCTTGGAAGGCCTTAATTGCCATTTCTTGTAAACTCGTAATTACAGATTCCTCAAAAGGAGCAGGTATCAATAAACTTGAGCCAATATCTGAATACTTTGCTTCGTAAGTATAGAACTCATGGGCGGGTAAAACCTCCCCGGGAACTGAAGCTCGCGGTGTATCATTCCCTAAAACGGAGACCTCAATTTCTCGTCCAAGAATGGTTTCTTCGACTACAATTTTCCGATCAAATATTGCCGCAACATTTAAAGCCTCTTGTAACTCTTGTCGATGGTGTGCTTTTGAAATACCAACACTGGACCCTAAATTTGCTGGTTTGACAAAACACGGATACCCTATCTTATCTTCAATAACATTAAGACAGGTGTCCACTCCATTTAAGATGTCTGAACGCAGAAGCGTAACATAACGCGCTAAGGGAAGTTTCTTTTCGCTAAAAACTGCTTTCATGCGATCTTTGTCCATCCCCAGGGAGGAACCTAATACCCCAGAGCCTACATAAGGTACGTTGGCCATTTCAAGTAACCCCTGCAAAGTCCCATCTTCTCCATACGGTCCGTGAAGCACTGGAAAAACGAGGTCAAACTTCCCATGATTGGGAAGTGGACTACCGTCTAAGGCTATGAATCGAGGAGCTGTAGGGTCAATAACCAGAGTAACTTGTTTAGCTTGGTCCGCCCCTGGAAACCCCTCTTTCAATATAGTCTCCGGTAGAACTCCCCAAAACCATTGCCCTTCTTTATTAATACCAATGGTTTCCACATTGTAGTGATTTCGGTCAATGGCCTTGAAAATGGACTTAGCAGAATTTAAAGAAACCTCATGTTCCCCTGAACGTCCACCAAACATTAGAACCACACTTGGTTTGTGATCTTCCACGATACCCCACCCTCTCAAATAGTAGTTTAGAAGAAAACTACATCATTCCCACCATTATGTATCCTATTAACGTTCTAATTAGAAAATAGGAGCGGGAAATGTAGATACCCTTTAACATATAAAGTATATGCCAGAAAAAATAAAAAAGCTCCCGCCTAACGGGCAAGAGCTCCAAAATGGTCAAGAGGCCAATAACGAAAAAGGGTTCGCCCGGTTATATTTTGCATAGGCAAAAATCCCCAGATTCTAGAGTCATCACTATTATTGCGATTATCCCCCATTACAAAAACTGAATCTTTTGGAACAACGATCGGTCCAAAATCACTTTTTGATTTATCTAAGATATAAGGTTCATAAAGGGGTTGATTGTTCACGTACGTTGTGTGATTGCGTATTTCTACTTTATCTCCAGGCAAGCCAACAACCCGTTTAATAAAGTCTTCTGTCGCATGAGCACTCGGTGGTGGATGGAAGACAATAATGTCTCCAGGACTAATGTGGTCAAAATATTTGAAGAAAAACTTGTCAACAATGACCCTATCTTCGAGTTGTATCGTCGGAAGCATTGAACCGGTGGGGATTTTGCGTGCTTCAATAACATACGTGCGCAAGACCCAAGATAGTGCAAAGGCAATAAGGACTATTTCCAGTAATTCTAAGAGAAATCGCGACGTGCTCTTTGGACTTGGTGACTCTGACTCTTTCATAATTCACCTCTTTCTTTCTCGCTATTTATCTTAACACAGTGAGGCAATGTTTCAAAGGAATGAGAGGATAATTTTTAGCGAACTATTCGTCAACATGATAACTTAGACCAATAGTCCTTGCTGCCATAAATTTAAGGCTGCTAAAATATTGCCCATCTGTACATAAGTATGGGATATTCCACCTTGTTGATAAACAATAAACGGTTCACGCAGTGGTCCGTCTGCAGAAAATTCACTGGTTGCACCTTGGATAAACGTCCCCCCAGCCATGATGATTTCGTCTTCATAACCGGGCATTCCGGAGGGTATGGGCAAAACATGAGAATCAATGGGCGACCCTTTCTGAAGTCCCTGGCAGAAGGCGATCATCTTTTCCCTAGAACCAAGTTTTATAGCTTGAATAAGATCCGTTCTAGGTGCTTCAGGTTCCGGATGTACGGCAAACCCTAGGGCTCGCCAAAATGCTGACGAAAAAACAGCTCCCTGTAAGGATTCGGAAACAGTT
>JAJYAS010000802.1 GCA_021779415.1 Bacillota bacterium | reverse complement strand
CCGACCAACCATCATCTGCACTAACTCGTCCATCGTGGTGACATTCGTATCCCGGGTACCTATATAACGCCCATCCCGCAACACAGTGATCCGATCACTGATTTGGAAGATTTCCTCCATACGATGAGAAATGTAGATCATTCCTACTCCTTGGGTCTTCAGAGTCGCTATCAGCTGGAAGAGTTTCTCAATTTCTCGTTTGGTCAAAGCCGCCGTCGGTTCGTCGAGAACCAGAATTTTGGCGTGCATGGAAAGCGCTTTAGCAATTTCCACCATTTGCTGCTGTCCAACCGATAGTTCACGCACCATACTATCTGGATTCAAGTCCATCCCCAGTTGCTGTAAATAATTCTTTGCTTCTGAACGCATTCTGGGCCAGTTTACAAATCCCGTCCGACCCCATTTAAACTCGCGTCCTAAAAACATATTTTCTAAGATGGATAGATCGGGGATCATGTTAAGTTCCTGATGGATGATCGCCACTCCCAAACCTTGCGCGGTTTTAGGCGAAGATGCCACGGACTCGGTTCCTTGAATCTGAACAGAGCCGGCATCCTTACTATAAATTCCAGATAGGATTTTCATCAGGGTTGATTTACCCGCTCCATTCTCTCCCATCAAGGCATGGACTTCCCCTTGGCGGAGCGAAAATTGGACGTTTTCTAACACCTTGACTCCACTGAAGCTCTTATTAATGCCCTCCATCGTCAAGAGATCCGTCATACCTGAATCCCTCCTTTGAATTTTTAGAAGATCACGCCCGCCTCAAGCACGACATTGGCATAGGATGTAAACTCACCCGTGCGGATCACAGCCTTGGCCTGATGAGTTAAGGATTTCAACTCTTCATGCGTGATGACCTTGATCTGAACACCGGGTAACACTGCGATCAGTTCTTCCTTTTTAGGAGCGCTTGCCAATCCCATTTCTTGCGCGACATAAGCCTTTTCCACACACATTTCCTGAAGAACGGTCTCCACCGTCTCAATGAACGCCGGGACTCCTTCTTTTAAAGCTAAGTCAATCCTTTTGACATGAGGAGGAATCGGTAACCCTGCATCCGCTATGACAATCCTATCCATATGCCCAAGCTCGCTAATCACTCGGGATATTTCACTGTTTAAAATGCCAATTTTTTTCAATTTTCATGCCTCCTAAAATATTCTTTTACCTCGGCCAAGGTTGGCATCCCGCCCTGGGCTCCAAATTTAGTAACGGCTAGGGCCGAAACTTGAACAGCAAATTCCGTGGCTTCTCGAATAGATTTCTTCTGGGCTAGAGCATACGCCAAGCCAGCATTAAAGGCATCTCCCGCTCCCGTAGTATCCACCACAGGGACCTCATGACCCAAAACTTTAAGCAAGTTTCCACCTTTCTCCATGAGAGCAACACCATCAGCTCCCAGAGTCGTGACACAACATGAAACTCCAACCTCCAATAATCGCTCAATTCCTTTAGCGATTGTAGACTCTTCGGACATTCGTGTTAGTAAGGCTAGTTCGGAACGATTGGGAGTTAAATAATCCACCTTACTGAGTAGATCTTGAGAAAGGATTTGGGCTGGGGCAGGATTGAGCATCACAATCTTCCCATGCTTTCGAGCCAGCTTGATTGCATACTCTACTGTCTCTAACGGAATCTCTAATTGCAGGAGCACAAGATCCGCTTCGGCAATTTCACCCTCATACCGATCTAAATCTTCAGGTAAACAATGGGCATTCGCTCCTGGAACGACCACAATACTGTTATCCCCTTCGGCTAGGAGAATCGAGGCGACGCCTGTAGCTTCTGAATCGAGCACCCTAACGCTGGAAGTATTCACTCCATCCTTTTGCAGTGCCTTCAGAAGTTCCTCCCCAAATGAATCTGACCCAACTGCACCGATCATAGTGGTCTCAGCGCCTAAACGGGCTAAGCCCACCGCTTGGTTTGCACCTTTGCCGCCGGGAACGAAATGAATTTCCTCCCCCATTACAGTTTCCCCACGTTTAGGAGCACGCACGGCCTTAACGACTAAATCCATATTTAAACTACCAATGACGACAATCTTGGGCAGTAAGTCCATTTAGGTCTCCTCCTTGCGTGTCGATTTTCTGGAAATTAATCTGACGTCAAGTTCTCTGAGGGTATTCTCACGGATCCCACTCTCGATCTCGTCCAACAAAATCCTGGCAGCTAATGCTCCCATTTCATAGACAGGCTGGGCAACGGTCGTTAATTCCGGTTCTGTAATCTCGGTTAAGCCAATTCCATCGAACCCGCAGACTTTAACCTGTTCTGGGACTCGAATTCCTCGATCATGCAAGGCCTTAAGAGCCCCGACCGCCATGAGATCATTTCCGGCAAAAATTCCATCCAGGTCAGGATGACGGGCAATAAGCTGTTCTACCGCTTTCCGGCCACTCTCGATATCGAAGTTCCCGGATACCATCAGACTGGGCGAATACCCCTTTAATCTTCCGGCGACTTCCTCATACCCAAGCAAGCGATCTCGAGCCGTGATGAATTCCTGTGGTCCATATATATGAGCGATTTTCTGACAGCCCTGTACTATTAGATGCTGAACGGCGAGTTTCGCCCCTTCTCGGTTATTGGAACGTATCACTGGACAGGATGCAGTATTTAGGCCTCTATCCAATAATACAATCGGGATTCTGTCGTTTCTTAACGACTCGACATCCTCTTCACGAATCGTATTCGAAGCGAAAATGAAGCCATCCACATACTTTTCCCTCAGGACCTTGATATAAGAACTTTCTTTTATGCCCAGATCATCTGAGTTGCCT
>JAJYAS010000801.1 GCA_021779415.1 Bacillota bacterium | reverse complement strand
CCCTCTAAGATGGCTATTGGCCATTGGGTGGGAATAAAGACCACTAAGATTGCTTTAAATACTTCACTGAAGGGATGTGTACCATGAATCGCTAAGGCTAATTGAGTCGATGTTCCTATATAAATTGCTAAATCACCCAGTAACCCCGCAATAAATCCTGACCAAAAGAGATTAAACTTGAGTCGGCGCAATCCCCAAAAAAGCAGCCACCCTGCCCATCCTCCAAAGACTCCCATTGTCAGGGTGTTGGCCCCAAGTGTCGTTAATCCACCGTGGGAAAAGAAGAGAGCTTGAAACAAAAGAGCAATAAGGCTCATCAACACTGAAACTGCTGGCCCCAATAAGATGGCACCTAAAGGGGTTCCACCAGGATGGGAACAGGTGCCCGTCATTGGAACAGGAATGGGAAGAAGTGAGACAAGGAAGATTCCAGCTGTCATAACCCCAGTAAGTTGTTTCATCATGGGTATTTCCTGACTCTTTTTAGCCAACGATTTAGCCCCAGCGGCAAAAAAAGCTCCTGCGCCAACCCAATACGCTATTGCATAAGGGGCTGGAAGCATCCCTTCAGCAATGTGCATCCGTACCACCTCTTTCAACCCTTAAATAAAATTCTTTTAACCCCTCAATAAGTTGCTTCATGCTCGGGATATCCTTAATCGCAACCCGTATAAAATTACCTGGAAGACCTGTGAAGCTAGAACAATCACGGACAAGAACTCCGAAACGCCCTAAATGCTGGATTAGAGGTTCTAACGAATGATTTAACCCCTCAATTAGGGAAAAATTAACGGAAGTTGGCCAAAGCCGTAAATCTGTAAAATTACTTTGTGCGAATTCGCTGTAGAAATAAGCTCTGCTCTCTATCAATTTTTGACGTGCCTCCTCAGCAAAGTCTAAATCCTGAAGTGCAGCCATCCCTGCATGTTGAGCAAGAACATTGACCGACCATGGATCTCGATATTGTTCAAAGAGGGCAAGTAAAGATGGATCTGCAAAGAGCGCTCCTAAACGCAAACCCGGTAAACTGTAGAACTTTGTCAAGGAGTATAAAACCATGAGATGATCATTGGAATTCAGATGAGCTCTGGCAGACTTACGGGAATCGTCTGGTAGGAAATCGAGGAACGACTCATCGAGAAGAACTCGACATCCTATCTGCTTGGTAATCTTGAGAATGTGTTCTAACGACTCTTTGGCAAGCACTGTACCCGTGGGATTATGAGGGGAACAGAGAAAGAGTAGGTCGCACCCTTCAAGGAGTTCGCGCCAGCTTTGGTCATGATCGTGTTCGCCGCTAGCGCTTACATCTTGATGAAGACGGTCAAATTTTGCCCAACCCTCTGGGCCTAATGGAATATATTGAACTGTAGATCCTACTGAACGCGCTGCTCGTTCGTATTCACTAAATGTCGGGATTGGAATTGCTACTTTTTTCGGTTTTAATGCTTGCACGAGTGTGAAAATCAATTCACCTGCTCCGTTACCTAACATAATTGTTTCGACAGGTAAACTCAGATGGTTAGAAAGCGTCTTTCTCAAGGCTAAACTCTCAGGATCAGGGTAATTCACAATATCCCCCATTCCCTGTTGTAAGGATGCCCAAACTCCTTGCGGGGGTCCAAACGGATTGATATTGGCGGAGAGGTCTATCAAAGAATCTAAACCATATAACTCTTGAGCTCTGCGGAGATTGCCACCGTGCATTGTCTCACCCCATATTTTCAGTAATTCCCAAATTTGTGGCTGCGATTCCACCCGATTGACTGAGAAAAAGATCAAGATAGACCGGTTCAAACTGTTGTTGGGCTTCAAGTTGTAAACTATGACGCGCTTCCCGACTGAAAAAATCGTTTTGGGGAAATACCCCGGCGAGTAGTGTGCCACTATGAGCCGTCACAACTCCGAGTCCCCCTTTCTGCTTAACCCAAGTCAAGAAAGGTCCAAACAATGATTTATAATTGATTTCTAAATTGCATTGGGCACTAATCGTTCCTGCCGTGGCTAATTTTTCTAAATCCTCTTGTTCTATTCCTTCGCGGGCCAATTGATATGCCTTCCCAATGTCGGCCTCATAGCGCCGATAATGCTCTGCAAGCCCAGGTCGAGCATTAAACACTCTAGTATCGATCGCTCCTCCCCAATCTAAGGCCAAAAACAAAGCCGGTACTGAAGAACCTAGTAGGCGATAATTATGTCCTTGAACATGCTCAATCTCCGTAATTCCTGGGAACATGACACTGTCGCTGGGTTCAATCTGTAAAGCCATCCGTGCCAAACGTTCCGGAACGGGCTCCTCTCCGAGGGCCATCAGAGTGGCCGCCGCTACAGCAGTGATGTCTGCAGTCGAGCTCGCCATTCCTTTCCCTTCAGGGAGTTGTTGCAAAAACTCTACTTTACCACCTAACATGGGTAGACCCAAGTTTTCTTTCAGTAACTCCAACATTTGGAGGACTTTGGTCTTGTGTAAAGGAAGCTCCCAATTCTTAGTATGAAAATTCAACACTACTCTGGCTTCGGAAAAACGGTCAATGGGACAATCTATCAGAAACGGGACTCCTTTGCGGGCCCCTTGTACCCATTCCCCACATGTCCCCGGACACCGGGCAGACCCGACAGCGAAATCCATTAATATTCAATCCCCCTACGACTGCTAACCCCTTGTGAGAAAGGATGTTTTAACATGTTAAGGTCATACCAAATGTCCACGACAGACTCTATGGTTTCGGGCATTCCTCGACCCGTAAGTATCCAGTCCAAGGAAGACCCTGTTTGTAGCAGCTCTTTCA
>JAJYAS010000800.1 GCA_021779415.1 Bacillota bacterium | reverse complement strand
ATGCTGTGAATAAGTGTGTTTATACATACAGATTTTCCCGAGCCAGTGGCTCCTGCAATCAGAAGATGAGGCATTCTTGTCAAATCAGCAATCACAGGAATTCCCGTAATATCTTTACCTAAACACAAGGCCAATTTACTCGGAGTTCCCTGATATTCAGGAGTTTCTAAAACTTCTCTAAAATGTACCATAGCGATTTCTTTGTTGGGTACCTCGATCCCTACGACTGATTTTCCTGGAATGGGCGCCTCAATCCGCACATCAGCTGAGGCCAAACTTAAAGCAATATCATCCGCTAGATTTGTTATTTTACTCACTTTCACACCTGGAGCAGGTTGCGCTTCATAACGTGTAATCGCAGGCCCTTGTGTGACCTGAGTCACTTTTATCTTAACTCCAAAACTGCCTAACGTTTCTTCTAAGATTTTTACATTATCCGCTAAATCTTTATTTAGTCTGGGATTTTTAATTTTCATTGATTTATTCAACAAGGTGACTTGAGGAAGTTGATAATTACCATCCTCCCGAGTCTGACGTGAAATGGGTGTACTAGTCACTTTTCCAGGTGGAGTAATTGTATTTGAATTCATTCCACTTGTCATCTTCTCAAAGCCTAACTGTCCTTTGTCAGCCCCATTAGCTTCGATAGGAAGTTCACTCTGATCTTCTAAGGTTTTGATGACTAGCGGTCGATCTACTAGATCAGGATCTAGAGGAGACAAAAAACCCTTCGATGAAGTGCTCTTTTTCTTGCTCATTTTAGCATCCGCTTTTATATCCACTGAGTAAATGGGTTCATTACCACGAGCCTTTTCGCTTTCAGAATTCCCTAAAACGTGCACAAAATCTACCATTTGATGTTTCATCCACTGTCCAGATTCTATCCCAACTTGACTGACTCCTTGGAGTCCCTGAATCAAGGAACGATTCGTGATCAGCAAGGCCCCGATAAGCGAACCCATAATTAAGACAACGTAACTCCCTGGAATGCCGAGCGTAGTTTTTAAGAGAATTGCAACCCCCGCACCAATTAGACCACCACCATGACCAAGCTGCCCTTCATGAAGCATGTCCTCACGGGAAAATGCTTCTATACCAGGTAACTGAAGGTGGAGAACGCCAAGAAAGACAAGCCAGAGTAGGAGGACTCCCACAGCCTTAGATCCCAGACGGGGAGTTTGTTTGTTCATAATCGTTAAACCCCACGCACCCACCATTATGGGAATACAGACTCGTCCTCCCCCAGCCAACACCATTAAGAGTTGCCTAATTTGCCCCCCGACCACGCCACTTCTGTCTGAGTAAAGCGTCACCATTCCCAAGCATGCCATTCCTATCACGAAAACACCAATAACTTCATTCCTTATCGTCTCTTTAAGGGTCATAATACCTATATTCGCCTTTGTATTTAACTTGCGGCGTCTTTTACCCTTCGCCACAGACCAATCCCCCAAACCTAATTTAATGAGTCTACAAGATAATATAGACTATATAAATTCCACAAAAGAATGCGTTCTCCTTTTCACTCTCGCAGGATTTGTGAAATAAACCTTGATTGTAACTATGAAGACTTAAATCCCTGAATTAATGCCGTACGGTAATCCTGTATTTGCCAATTAGTTTAAAAAAGCGGCGTTCGCCGCTTCTCTTCAATATTTGACTCTGTTCTCCTGACTTTGTTCAATTAAGCTGTTGAGTTCCTTAAAAGCTTCCTTTACCCCGCCCACTGCTTGAATTAATCCGGCGTCAACAGCTTCTTGTCCAATAAGGATTGTTCCAATATCTTGGGCTAACTCCCCAGTCTTGAACATTAACTGTTCTAATTTTTTCTTACTTATTTGGGAATGTGAATAAATAAATTGATCAATTCGTTCTTGCATTTTCCGCAAGTAGTCAAACTGTTGATGTCCATTAATCACTAATCCAGTGTAACGAATCGGGTGAACGGTCATTGTTCCCGTTGGCGCTATAAGACTACTCGAACAACTGACTGCAATAGGAATTCCAATACTGTGACCACCGCCAAGAACTAAGGAAACCGAAGGCTTACTTAAACTGGACAACATTTCAGCAATCGCTAGTCCTGCCTCTACATCCCCACCAGCAGTATTCAGAATAACTAAAATACCTTCCACTTTAGGGTTTTGTTCAACTGCAAGCAGTTGTGGGATGATATGCTCATATTTGGTCGTCTTAGATTGGGCAGGTAGAATTTGATGACCTTCGATTTGTCCAATGATGGACAAACAATAAATTCGTTCCGAAACTTCAGGAATCTGAATTTGCCCTAATTCTTTGAGATTAGATAAGGGAACATTCTTAGTTTCCTCAGGAAAATCCGTTTCTTTCGAAACCACCAGCGAAACCTCCTTCTATAAATAAGCCAAGAATCCCATTTTTAATAGTTAACCCTTTCATGAAGTCCAACTCTGAATTCAAAGATTAATCAGTTGGCTCCCTTTTATTATGGAGATTTCTAGTGTAAATCATACAACCAAAAGCAGATCTATAGACAAGGGGGTTATCTCAGTTGTCCGCCACCTCAAACCTAAACTTCATGTCCAACCTAGCCCCCTCTGCTAGTTTTCCGCATAATATCAAACCACAAAAATAAGAGGTAATTTGATGCTTGAAAATCCTTTGTTCATTAATACAAAAAGACTACCTCGTTAGAGATAGTCTTTTTGTATGTTTACCTGGCGATGACCTAGGTTTCCAGGGGCCTGCGCCCCAAGTATTATCGGCCCTGGAGGTCTTAACTTCCGTGTTCGGTATGGGAACGGGTGGAA
>JAJYAS010000799.1 GCA_021779415.1 Bacillota bacterium | reverse complement strand
CTCAGTCACGAGGGTGCGAACGATGATCGGCAGGTTATCAATACCCCGGCTTCCGACGCTGATAGCAACCTTTTCCCCTGCTTGAATACGGTCAAGGGTTCCAGGTCGTTTAAGGGCCTTACAAATCTCCTTTGGAATATCTCTAAGCTGTTCGTTAGAAAAGGTTTGGCGAATTCGAGCTACTTTAGGTAATGAAACACCTTGTAACAATTCTTCATAGATTCCCACTTTTTCACCTTCTCAACGCTTTATACCGCTACAGCCGAAATTTCTTGGCTAAGTTCTTTAGCCATGCGTGTTATTTCAGCAAAGTTTTTAGTCTTCAGCCAATCTTTATTGACCAAGGCACTGCCCATACCGACTGCTACAGCACCAGCCTTAATAAAGGCCGCCGCATTTTGAGCTGTAATTCCGCCCGTTGGGATAAAAGGAATATACGGAAAGGGGCCGCGCAATTCCTTTAGATAGTTGACGCCCAAAGAACCTGCTGGAAATAGCTTAACGATATCGGCTCCGCATTCCATGGCCAGGAGCGCCTCTGTCGGAGTCATCACTCCAGGGATAGCCATCCGTCCATAGCGGTGCGCGATCTGAATTACCTCGGGACGAACGACTGGGGAAAAGAGAAAATCTGCTCCAGCCTCAATCGCCTCACGTGCTGTTTCTGTATCAAGGATTGTTCCGGCACCCACAACAAGGCGTGGTTCCTTAGTTTTAAGAGTATTTATGACGTGCCAGGCATTGGGAGAATCAGAGGTGACTTCAACCATAAAGATTCCAGCTTCAATCAAAGCCTGAACCGTATCGTAGGTCTCTTGCTTATCTAAGCCGCGCAAGATCGCTAAAATACCATTGTGCCAGAGTCTATGTTTAAACATTGTTTGCTTCCCTCCCTTGCGTTTTTTTACCCCTTAACTGCTCCTGCCGTTAAGCCACTGATAATATACTTCTGCGCAAACAGGGCTAGGATCAGCACGGGCAGAGTAATTACAACCGCTGCCGCCATTAATCCCCCCCAGTTAATCGAGGAGTAAGACAGAAATGAAAAGACGGCAATCGGTAGCGTTTCTGTTTTTTGTCCAGAAAGAACCAAGGAAAACATAAAGTTGTTCCAGGAAAAAACAAAGGAAAAAATAGACGAGGTAATAATTCCTGGTCCAGAAATCGGCAAGACGATCCGCCAAAAAGCTCCTTGGATCGTACATCCATCGACCCGAGCAGACTCTTCTAATTCCGAAGGAATATTTTCAAAGTAAGAAACCATAATCCAGACGATAAAAGGCAAACCAACCAACATATGACTTAAGATCATGGAAGTGTAACTATCAACCAGGCTTAGTTTGGAGAAGATAATGAACCACGGGATTAGGAAGGTGATTCCAGGAACGATCCGGGCAATCAGAATGGTCATACCTAATTTATTTTGGTGGTAACGGGCAATTGAATAGGCTGCGGGTAAACCCAGCAGTAAGGAGAGAATCGTTGAGGCAGCAGCTATAAAGAAGCTATTCAGGATAAACTTCATAAAGCTGTATTGTTGAAAGACGTCTAAATAGTTCTGGAACGTTGGCTCAAAGACAAAGATATTACTAGTGGAAAGAATCTGTTGTTGGGTCTTGAACGAGGCCAAAATCATCCAAAAGAAGGGGAACAGAAAGGCTAGAACCACTGCTACGAGGAGCAACCGTTGCAAAAATTGAATTGGATCCTTCCGCTTTGCCATACTTTAAGCCCCCCAGCGTTTCCTGGCTGTTACCAGGAGCATACTCATACAGAGAACAATTACAAAGAAGATCATCAACAGTGACGATGTCATACCTAAGTGAAAATAAGAAAACCCTTGCACAAAACTATAAATATTAATGGTTTCCGAATGGAAATCCGGTCCTCCTCCGGTCATAGAATAAATAATGTCGAAGGTTTTCAACGCATCAATCGACCGAAGGAGTACGGCAACCAGAATTGTCGGTTGTAAAAGGGGTAAGGTAATTTTAGTAAGTACTTGCCACCTTGTTGCTCCATCAACCATAGCAGCCTCATAGGGCTCGGTTGGTAACGATGACAAGCCAGCTAAAACAACTAAAGCAATCATTGGAGTCCATTGCCAGACATCCACAATCACTAACGATGCTAAAACTTGTTTTGGCGCGGCCAACCAAAGTTGGGGTGGAATATGCAAGAATTGAAGAACCTTATTGGCGAACCCAATATTCGGTTCAAAAATCAGCATCCAGACTAGACCAATGGCTACCGGTGTGGCGATCATGGGTAAGAGAAACAAAGTCTTTAAAGCGTTCTTACCTTTAAAATCTTGATTAAACAAGAGCGCGATCCCTACTCCGAGGACCGTTTCGACGACCACTGCTGCGATAGTGAAGGAAAACGTGCGCCACAAAGACGCCATAAACCGAGGATCACTAAACAAAAGGGTTTTATAATTCTCCAAACCGACCCAGGCCGGCGGTACTAAGGATGACATACTCCATTCATAAAAACTTAACCGGAACGTGTAAGCAATTGGAAACACCATCATCAGTAAAACAAAGATCACTGCGGGCAGTGGAAACACGTATTTAATGTTTCGCTCAAGCCAACGACTTAGCATGGTTAACCCCCTTAGGTACAATTTGCAAGGAGAAGCCGAGCCTTCCGAAGCAACGGAAGGCTCGTTCACTCTAAAGAGGAGTGTTGGATCGAAAACGTTTACTTATCGTTGTCCAAAATCGTTTGGAACGCAGCATTAGCTTTATCTGCAGCTGCCTTGACATCTTGTCCTTGAATCGCAGCTT
>JAJYAS010000798.1 GCA_021779415.1 Bacillota bacterium | reverse complement strand
AAAAGGGGAACAACAATTAACCGTTCAATCGGGTCAAATCCAACTAGATGGGGTAGGAATAGCTCAGCGCGTACAGGTTCAAGTTCTTAAAAAAGATCCCCAATTACTCGAGCCGCGTCTTAACCAAATTTTTGTGGTGCAAGGTAATCAACAGAATGTTAGTGTAAGACCTTAATCTTGCAAAGCACTTGTCGGCGTACTATAATTATCCATAAATCATAAATCATAAAGTATGATGGTTTCTCATTCATGAGAAAAGGAGGGTAGAACGGTAGAATGGAATGTTCCGCGTTTATGTAATAGAATGGTGGGATGGTTTAATCGGAATTTTAAGACACTGTTGAGTGTCTTTTTCTACCATTCTATACGTTATATCTGGGGGGGCTTTTTATACTAGTAGAGGGCGTATAAAAGTGGGGTTAATTCGTGGGAAAGGGAGAACGCGTATGGCACAAAGTAAAAAAATTGCGCTCGCAGCCTTAAGAATGGCTATGACAGAAAGCCGAGAAGAAGAAGCTCAATTAAAAGAGTCATATCATCGACTTGGGGTTAAAACGGCTGCGGTCGATTATGGAGGAGAGTATATTAGCTCGGTTCGCAAGATCGTGGAACGTGCCATAGTGGCGGCCAAACGCGAAGGAGCTATTCAAGAAACACATGGGGATGAAGGGGCTGTAGCCGGTGCTACCCGCGAGGCCTTAAGTCAAATTATGAATAAAGCTATGGGCTTGAATATTGGCGGCAAGATTGGAATCGCACGTCAGAGTGATCATTTGAGTGTAGCGGTATTCTTTGGAATTGGGCTCCTGCATTTAGATGAAGTAGCAGTAGGCTTAGGACATCGCGTTGCTCCTAAAGAATAGGGGGGGTGGGCATGATGCGAGGAATTCGAGGTGCAACAACGGTAGAACGGAATGATCAAAAGGAGATCCGTGAAGCAACCCAGGAACTATTGCAAATTATTCTCCAGGAAAATGCTATTTGCACAGAGGATTTAGTGAGTGCAATTTTCACGGTTACCCCAGATTTAAATGCAGATTTTCCAGCATCGAGCGCCCGTGCAATTGGGTGGCAGTTAGTACCTTTGCTTTGTTCGACAGAAATACCAGTACCCGGAGCACTTCCACATTGTATACGGGTGCTTTTACATGTCAATACTAATCGTTGCCAAAGGGATATTCGGCACATCTTTTTGCGTAATGCCGTTATTTTGCGTAAAGATCTTATAGAGGCCGATAGTAGTTCCTAAAAGTAAACTCATGGACCAATAGATTAATTAAGTGTAGAGGAAGAAGGAGTGCGCGGTGAATCTAATCGCTCGACGGCAAACTAAACAGCAAGCAACCACGACAGTTCGAGTGGGGGATGTTATCATCGGCGGCTCAGAATTAGTTGTAGTAGCCGGTCCTTGTGCGATTGAAAGTTATGAACAGTTGTTGAGTACTGCTCTAGAAGTTCAACGACTTGGTGCAACAATTCTCCGAGGGGGGGCTTATAAGCCAAGGACCTCCCCTTATTCTTTTCGTGGTAAAAGAGAAAGCGGCTTGGAGATGTTAGGCCAGATCAAGGCTTTGACTGGACTTCCTGTGGTTACAGAAGTTATGGATGCTCGCGACATTGAGCGAATTGCTGAAGTAGCGGATATGTTGCAAATAGGATCTCGTAATATGCAAAATTATTCGCTTTTAACTGAGATAGGAAAAACCAAACATCCGGTATTGTTAAAACGCGGGCTGGCCGCAACACTCGAAGAATGGATTTTTGCTGCGGAGTATATCATGGCAGAAGGAAACGATCAGGTTGTATTATGTGAACGAGGGATTCGGACCTTTGAGACGTACACCCGTAACACGGTGGATATTGCAGCAATTCCAGCCTTAAAAGAACTGACGCATCTCCCAGTATTTTTAGACCCGAGTCATGGGACTGGTAGATGGTCACTGGTCGAACCGGTGGCTTTGGCAGGAATTGCAGCCGGAGCGGATGGCCTGATAATCGAGGTTCATCCTCAACCAGAACTTGCTTTGAGTGATGGAGATCAGTCCTTAAATTTTGAACATTTTGCTGAACTCATGGGTAGGGTAGGGCCTATGGCCAAAGCAGTGGGTCGATTACAGGGATAAATGCTACCACCTACGTGTTCTCCTTCACCGGCATGGGTATGAATAAATCTTAGAGGCTTCTCACCAGTTCGCTGAACTTTTGGGAAGCCTCTGTTTATTAGCTTAGGTCTTTGATTTTTTTGCTTTTTTCCAATGTCATAGAAGGGAATAAACAAATCACGCGGAAATAGTAAAGGATAACTCGAAAAAAAACGATTAGTGTCTAAAATGAAAGCTAAATCAGATTGAATAAGTAGAGATGATAGTATGAGAAAAAAAAACGCTGCGATATCTGTATTTATAGCGCTAAGTATCCTTTTATCAATTACATTATTTTTACATAGACCAACTGTCGCGCAACCCCCGAAACCAATCAACGGTCTTCTGAATTTAAGCAATTGGTCATTCGAGAAAAATGGAATTGTTAGCTTAGCAGGTACGTGGTCATTTTACTTCAATCGGTTTCTGACGCATGAAGACTTTGTGAAGAGCGTTAATATTATGCCAACCCCTCTTGAAATACCCAGCACCCAAGAAAGCATGGCACGTTTCAAGCCCTTTGCTGAAAATAAATTCTACGGAACGATGAGGCTGGTCATAAAACTGCCTGAGGGTGCGAAGACCTATGGACTAAGGACAGATATCATACTGACATCCTTTAAACTCTACATAGATGGCAAGCAACAGG
>JAJYAS010000797.1 GCA_021779415.1 Bacillota bacterium | reverse complement strand
ACGGGCACAACGAATCAACTGCTGATTGCCAAGGCAAGCAACGAGATTGAGTGGATCAACAAAGTGGATAAGCATTCGGATGGAAACTTTGCCGTCATCGCTTGGAGCGCGGATGAAATCAAAGGGGATAAGTTGCTTACCCTGTGACCATATGTAACAAAGCAAAGCGACCTTCGAAGTCGACAATGAAAAAAACAGTTTTTATACCTATAAAGTTCAGTAATATTATTATATTATAATAATATTACTGAACTTTTTTCGTTTCGTGTAAATTGTAGATATATACTGTAGAAGAGAGATGTTATGTCAAAGAATTGGCGGTCAACAAAATAGACTCTCGGAATAAAAAGGGAGGTATTATCTAAACTGGAACGAATTAACTGGGAATTGTCATAACAAAGAATATTGAAATCTCATTCAGAACCCATTCTTAAAAATGGGCATACCAAAGAAGCCTAACGACACTCCTTTTTTAAATAGGCCTTTGTGGTTAGGCAATCTCAGAAAAAATGACTTATTTTAGCCGCTGTAGCTCTTTCTGTTGGTGAGCATACCAAGCATCCATGTGCTGGCACATCATGATCGCGTAAATGCGTATGTACCACATCTTGGTGGAGCGATGTCGACCCGATTCCAACTTGTAATCAATCTTCTCTCGTTTATTGGTTCGTTCAGAGGTAGTACGCCGTCTGTAAATGAGCTTCCACTTTTCTGAATTTCTTAGTGTTTGTGGAAATAGTCGGGGGTTGTCTGTGCTACAAGTATGGAATGTTCTTCCGTATTTCGCAGTTGAACAGAGCTTTTTGCAGGTGTTTATCGTCCGCTTCTTCATCATCGGACATCTCCATTTGTGGCGTTTCTGGGAATGGTCAAATCCGTAGTGCTTCATTTTCTTTCCGTTGGGACAAATAGGGATGCCATCCGGTGAAATTTGAATATCCATCTCAGTTTTCGTTTTCTTCGTGCCGCGTACATTCAGATCAATAAAGGGTTCAATATTCTGGTGGAGTAAGAGGTCGTAAATGGGTCCCGCGTCATGGGCGGCATCCAGCAGCATCTTGTCCACCGTGCCCAAGGTGAAACGTTGCGAAAACTCAACCGAACTGACGACGAAGCTTACTGCATCGTGTCGGGAAGCAGGATGCAAACGGGGATACAACGGTAAATCATACGGGCTGCTTGAGGCAGTAAGTGTGTATAGGTGGTAGCCATTAAAGTAACGCTCTCGTGCGCTGTCCCAGCCTGAGTTGCAGTCAGGTTGGGAATAAATACGGGGATGGTTGCATTTCGCAAGACCTTGGGCATGACAATTACACGTTGATTTACTACGAGGATAAGCTGCAGTAACAACAGGAGTACCGTCACCAGCGATATCGATCGTATCGATATTTCCGAGTAATCCGAGCCTTGCTGAAACCGCAAGAAACTGAGACTGAAAGAAGTGAAATAAGCGATCCATAGGCAAATCCTTTTGGTCGTTCATATGATTCAACATCCAACCAACTAAACGTTTAATTCGCCCTAGCGTTGTGGTTGGAGCCTTTTCACCCTTCTTTCCCTTCTTGGGTTTACGCTTACGTTTTTGTTTCCGAGCCTTAATGTTTTTATCAGACGCAGCCCATAATCGAGCAAAGAAATCATAGAACGTCCCTACGCCAGGAATATCACCCGGCTCAAAGCCACTAAGGATAGCATAGAGGGGAACACGGTACAGCTCATCGACCCAAGCAGTGACCCCTTTTTCAGGGTTAGTAAGCAAAAAGAGTAGGTAGGAACGAAGCATGGCTGAAGGATCTCGTGGTGCAGGTCCTCTAACACTGTAAAAGTCTTGAAGCATCACGGCTATACCTGTTAAATCGGTGATCCAGAGCTTTGTAATAATGGGCCAATCCTTATGAACTAAAGTCAGCACTCCTCCGGAATAATGGTGTTGCAGTTGTTCAATGACAAAATCTTGGTAAACTCCATGCGGAGTAATGATAGGTTTCAATATAAACACCCCAGTAAACAGATGGTAAGGAAAATATTCCTTTCGCTCTGATTTTGGGGGCGATTTCCAAAAGTCAAGTATTTTCGACGCAAAACACAACGAAATTTTCTGTGTGAATTTCCAGTTTGGTTTTAAAAAATGAAATCCCCCTACCGAAAAAGTAGGAGGAATTCAACATAGATGGTTCAAGCAAAGCCTTGTGCCATCTGACTCGGCGAATGCCGAGAGCCTATTTAATTAATAAGGAGGATTTTCGTATGGATATAGCTGCCATGTCAGTTGTGCTCAGTCAAAGCAAAGTTCAGCAAAAGGTGGGTATATCGGTCATGAAAATGGCGATGGGAGTTGAAGCGACTAAAGGGGATTCAATAGCGTCTCTAGCAAGTGAGACAACCAAGGCCATGGAATCCTCCGTTCAGCCAAATTTAGGAGCTAATCTTGATATACGAGCCTAAGGAACAGCCACTAGTCTAGGAACTACCTAGCTAGTGGCTTTATAGATTTTTTTACAGGTTTCCCCTAAAGGTTAGTGGTACTTCTTACGATACATATATTAGATAAATCAATCAGAGGTGTTTGATTTGGATATTAATGCAGTAAAAACTCCCGTGGATTTTGGTGGATCTGCTAATGTGGCGCAGACGGCTTTCCGAGCGCGCGATAAGGATAACTGACGCTCCCTCCGCTGCCAACGCCGTTGAAATCGCCGCCCCAATGCCCCGGCTCGCTCCGGTGACGAGAGCTATCTGCCCGCCCAGCAATGTATTTCCCATTTTATCTCCGCTCAGCTTTTAAATTGGTTCAAGG
>JAJYAS010000796.1 GCA_021779415.1 Bacillota bacterium | reverse complement strand
CAAGAATTACAGGAAGAGGGAGCAATCCATGTCTTCCGAGATCTTCATGTAGGAGTTGAAGCGCCAATAATCGGTGTTGTCGGGCAATTGCAATTTGAAGTTTTAGAATATCGTTTGCGTGAAGAATACGGAGTTCAGGTCGATATCCAACATCTTCCCTATGAGATCGTGCGCTGGGTCGAAAAAGATGAGAAGATTATTAAACTTCTTATGGAGTCCAGCATGAGTACGGTCGTTATGGATAAAGATGATAATTATGCTGTTTTGTTGTTGGATGAATGGAAAGCAAAATGGTTGAGTGATCGTTACGAAATTGAATTTCATATACAGCCACATGTTAACTGACGAACTATTCTCGTTTAGGTCCATACAAGAAGGCCCGGTATTAACCGGGCCTTCTTGGTATATCTAATCCTCATACAAAAAGGAATCTACGCCATAGCACAAATTCACGGTGTGTCGGCGTAGAAAAATGGGAATGGAGGGGATAAGTGAAATTAGAAAAGTTGACTGGCTCTAAAAGGCAATACATTGGGCGCAATTACCACGGTCAGGGCACTGAGAACATGTTGGGGGATACAAGACAGATGCGTTGGCAGAAGTATTTTCATTTATGGTTAAATATTCCAAGATTAAACCTCCTCTTATACAGTTCGTTGTTCTTAGTGTTATTATACTACAGATGGCTCGAGATTGGTATATGTGTTTGGAAAAAACATAAAAAACATTAGTAGTTATACAACAGAAACCTTACCATTCAATGCCTCCTCTGTATTGAAGGCCATCTTTGAATTGATGTAATGTCCTTTCTGAAAAAATCTCAATTAGGATTGATTGGAGAATGTTCTATCTAAGAGAATATTCCCGCCTATAGAGTCTCCAAATTCGCTATTAATAAGAATATTAACGCCATTGATTCCGGGAATTTGTGTCATTGACCATACAACTGATTTTATAACTAAATCCTCCTCTAAAGCCCCACCGGAAAAATTATCTTGAATACTCTTATCAAAGTCGATTGTGGCTATGCCCTTTATAACGCTAACGGAGAGAATCTTCGTTGTCGATGGAAGGGTTGGCGTAAGCTTGCCCGACCTTGGTCCGTGAATGAGTTCATCTAAGATATAGGTTGCTTTTTGGGAGAGGTTTAGTTTGCTCCAAACTGTGCTATTAATTTGATGTTCTTCTGGAACAAGGTTTTCTAGGTTAGCGTTCGAAAAGTAAAGATTATAGGTATCCTCGTTAACAGAGAGAGGACCTTCTTGCGGTGCAACGGTAGGTTTAGTGTCTCGTACTCCCTGCGGAAAAGTATTGAAGTAATTCTCAATTCCTGTGCCTATTGCTACGGCGACCAAGTCTCGGTAATGGTCCGACAACAAAAGTTTTCTTTCCCTAGGATTTGAGATAAACCCGACTTCAACAATCACAGCCGGCATTTTAGTTTGATTGATAAGGTAATAGTCGCCTGCTTTGGCATTGCGTTTGTTATCAGTTTGGAGTAGAGCGAGTTGTTTTTGGATTAGTTCTGCCAGTTCTTTGCCAGGGGCAGATTTTTGATGGTAATAAGTTTCCATTCCGTATATATTTCGTTGAGGGAAGCTATTAGCATGAACGCTAACAAACAACTCTGCATTATTTGCAGAAGCTAAATTAATCCTTTGGTTCAATTCAGCTCGTTTAGCCATGCGTCCTTTTACATATCCAGGTAGAAAGAAATCTTTATCCACTTCTCTAGTCAGAATAACATTACACCCTTTCGATTCTAAGACATTACGTAAACGTAGAGAAATATCTAAGTTTACGTCTTTTTCTTTAAGACCTGAATTTTGTGCTCCAGGGTCAGCGCCTCCATGTCCAGGATCTATGACGATCACTTTGTTTTTTAGACCAGTAGTAAATACAGAGGTTAATTTCAATGAGCCAGCTCCAATCAATAAAACGATCATGGCCATCAGAGCCCCTATAACCCAGCTTTTTCGGACTAGCACAATGACCGACCTCTGAAACATTTAACATCACGTTCCTCTCATCAGAGTTTCATTTATGTATATTGTGAGAAGGTTAAAAGTAAACATAATTGTTGAACAAAATGATTGTATTAAGTTATTCACTTTGATGGAAGGATGAGGTATGGTGTTGATTATCGCAGCATTAATGGTATTCCTATTGAATATTCCCTTTGGCTATTGGAGAGGGAATGTCAAAAAGTTCTCTTGGCAATGGTTTTTATCCGTTCATTGTCCAGTTCCTGTTATAGTACTCCTTAGATTAAACTTGGGCCTTGGATGGGAGTGGACAACATATCCAATGCTTGTGGGTTCTTATTTTTGTGGGCAATTGGTCGGAGGAAAGTGGTATGAAGTTTGGAAGAGGTCAATGAGGGTGAGCAGCTGTCTGCTTTGGGATATAGCTCGTAGTCGCTGGATTATAATAATTTCTCGTTGAGAGTTATCTTTACTGTAAAGGAGAACAAATAGTTAATGGTCATGAAGGAAACTTTAGTTGAGGTCAGTTAAATAAAGTTGAATATAAGGGTGAATAAAATTATATAACATATGAAATACTAGTTGACAGAACGTATGTCAAATGGTATTATAACTGAGCGCCACAAAGACGCACACTGATTGAACGAGTAAGCAAATTAGTCATTAACAACGCGAGTTGAAAATGCTAAGCTGTAGATCCGGCCCATGAGGCCATGGTCTTTGAAAACTAAACAACAAGGACAGCCAATGAGAGGAACTCGCAAGAGTTTCAAAGAAACAAAGAGCAAGTCATCATCTTCTACCAAGAAGTTGA
>JAJYAS010000795.1 GCA_021779415.1 Bacillota bacterium | reverse complement strand
ACGAACGCACCTTCATTGTAGAAGTTATGGGAAGAAATTGCGGGAACATTGCGCTTCAAGCCGGTTTAGCCTGTGGGGCGGAATCTATACTTGTACCTGAAATCCCGTACGATTTGGATGAAATCAGTGACAAACTCAAGCGTGGTCACCAACGTGGGAAAAACCATAGTATTATCTTAGTCGCGGAAGGCGTAGGGAGCGCTTATAAAATCGGGGAAGAATTACGAGCTCGTTCTGGGTTTGAGACTCGAATCACTATTTTAGGACATTTACAACGTGGTGGTAATCCCAGTGCTTTGGACGCTGTGATTGGCGCGGCCATGGGAGGAAAAGCAATTGAGATCATTTTGGCTAAAGAGACGAATAAGATGACCGCCTATGTCAATCAACTCGTAGTCTCAAGCCCTCTCGATGCCGCTTATGGGACACGTCGCCCTTTTAACAGGGAACTTTATGATTTGGCAAATGAGCTTTCGATTTAACATTGTAATTCACTGCTATAAATCTATACATAGAGATGAGGTTGAGTGATGGAAGACCAAGTACGAGCGAGAATAAGGATTGATTATACGGGAATGATGGAAGGCTTGCAAAATCCGAAGGGATTTTCAAAGGCGGAACTACAAAACCTTCAGAACGCGTTGGATGAAGCTCAGACTGCACTCTCAAAGCGCTGGGAGGCTGGTGAAATCGATTTTTCCAAGCTTCTGGCAGGCATGAAAGACCAACTCCCGGAGATTAGCGAGTATGCTAATGCTGTCTCTTCTAAATTCGATAATTTCGTGGTTTTGGGAATTGGTGGGTCTGCCCTCGGACCACTGGCTGTTCACCAAGCACTAAATCCTTACTATTATAATGAACTTCCGCCTGAGAAACGTGGTCATCGACCGCGCTTTTATGTCATGGATAATATAGATCCAGTTCGGTTTAGTGAGTTGTTGCAGATGCTTGATCCACGCAAAACGCTTTTTAATGTAATTTCAAAATCAGGCAACACTTCTGAAACAATGGCTCAGTTTCTAATTGTCCGAGACACCTTACGTCGGGTATGCGGGGACAGTTACGCGGAACATATTGTTGTGACCACGGATAAAGATAAAGGAAATCTCCTGCCGATTGCACTCACTGAAGGGTATCAACGGTTCGTAATTCCTGCTGGGATTGGTGGGCGTTTCTCAGAACTGACCCCTGTAGGATTGCTGGCAGCTGCCATATGCGGGATTGACATTCATCAGCTTCTTGAAGGTGCTTTAGAGATGGATCAGTGGATTAGAGAGACTCGAGGGGTCTTCTCCAATCCGGCACAATTACGAGCAGCCTTGGCACTTTTGTCGTGGCAACGAGGTAAAAATATCTCCGTTTTCATGCCCTATGCTGATGGTTTAAAGACAATGGCAGATTGGTATGCCCAATTGTGGGCGGAAAGTTTAGGGAAACGTTACGACCGACAGGGGCGAGCGGTTCATGTTGGACAAACTCCCGTTAAAGCCTTGGGGGTAACGGATCAACATTCCCAAGTTCAGTTATATGCGGAGGGTCCTGATGATAAGGTCATCACCTTTGTGGTTGTTGAGAAATTTTCGGAAACGCAAGCGATTCCGATAGATATGAGATTGCCCGGGGACATTCAATTTTTAGGTGGAAAGACTTTAGACGAGTTGTTATGGGCAGAACAAAAAGCAACTGAATACGCCCTAACCCTTGCTGGACGACAACATCAGAAGATTCTACTACCCCGTTTGAATGCGTTTAGTGTAGGACAACTCCTCCTTTTGCTGGAGTGGGAGACGGCCTACATGGGTGAGTTATTGAACATTAATGCCTTCGATCAACCGGGAGTTGAAGAGGGAAAGAATGGAACTTACGCATTAATGGGACGTAAAGGCTACGAAGTTAAGAAACAAGAAATTGAGGAATATAGCAAAACACGGTATAGTTTAAATGGATGAGGTAATTTTAAAGTAAAGAAAAAAGAAGTTTCAAATAGAGCCAAACTTTTAAAAGTAAAATCGCAGTCTCCTGAGCATTACCAGGCGCTGCGATTATTTTTATACCTCTTTCGGTTTTGCCTCAGACATTGCCGTTGCAGCGGGTTGGGAAGTGGACGCAGGAAGACTGTCATTGATATAAACGTGTATTTATGTTACGGTAGTTATACAATGAAAGTACGGACAATGAGGTGAATAAATGGAATTATATACGGACATCCAGCAAGTATTTAAGGCTTTGGCCGATGCAAACCGCCTCCGTATCATTGAGGTATTGTCTAAAGAATGTAGAAACGTCAACGAAATCGCTGAAGCGGCGGGTCTATCCCAACCATTAACTTCTCACCATTTGAAGGTGCTTAAAAACGTCGGTATAACCCGTGTTGAAAATCGAGCTAGTTTTGCCTACTATTGAATTACCGACGACGTGATCTGGAAGATCATCGCACAAACAAAAGATTTCATTCAAAATTAAATTATGGTCTAAGCTATCAACTTGTCTGATTTACAAAACTAGAAACGGGAAGAGGAGTTTCCTTATGTTCGAAACGATAAATAACGTGGTTCTACCTAATTCTAGTGCCTGCTGAGGTACTTCATCTAGTGCTGGTCAGCACTTAGATGGAAACACCGAACACTGTAAAATTTGCGGGAATCCACTGGAGTACTTTGATCAAGGCAAATCACTGACTTGTACCCAGTGTGGCAAACCGGAGATAGCAAACATCTGTTGCTCTAATGGTCATTATGTTTGTGATGAGTGCCACGGAAAAGGGGTTTTCGACTTAGTCAAAGACTATGTACTTAATAGT
>JAJYAS010000794.1 GCA_021779415.1 Bacillota bacterium | reverse complement strand
ACAGCGACTTGAATTAGCTAACATAAACAGAGGTTTCTGCAAATAATCTAATGGGTATAAATCATCCCTCGCTGAGATCAACGCCATAATTTTACCAACCTTGGATAAGGAATCAATAGCAACGATGACAAAGGCATCTTTTTCAGGAGATAGGGGATAGATGACATTATTTTTATTAAGTACATCGTGGTAAGCGTCTAGGGTAAGCACTCTGAAATCACGATTGCGCCAACGCACATCGTAGAGTTTAAAAGCTTGGTGAGCTACTAAGGGTAAGAGCCGTTCTTCTGTCAAATAGAGTTCAATTCCTATCATATATCCTTCACCATCAAGGTCATTCCAATATTCACAGTGGAAAGCGTTGTCAACAGCCTCTCTATACGTTTTAGTCGCTAGACGCATCTGACTCAAACTTTGACCCATGCCAAGCCATTTAATCCTTGGAATGCTGAGGCTGTTGACGTCATAAAAAAGTCCAATATCACTTTTATCGAGGGTATACTCATCCGTCGATTCATTAGGCATTAAGTAAATGTAGCCCATTTGCATGCTGTTATCACAGGTAATAAGCACAGAACATCCCCCCAAAGCTTCATTTCTAGCTTGATTAGTCCTTTAATACATACATCATACCACAATGTCCGCTAGTTTCTACTATGCAAGACACGGTCGACATACATTCTTGTTATTAGACACAAAACCCCCACCTATGATATTCTTAATGGATATACTTAAACTAACATAAATATCGCCAAAGGAGTCTTTTCATGCCTCGCTTTATTATTTCCGAGGAACAAATTATAGACCTTGCCAACACTGACCGGGTGTATAAGAAGGGCGTTTCTTATTATATGGCCAGTAGAGTCCGTAATTTCATCTTTGCCCCCGATAAAGGTCTAGTTAACGCTTCTGTCATTGGGGGGTTGCGCTACTCAGTGCAGATAGCTTTTGAAAAGGATAGCTCTGTTCGATCTTACCGCTGCACTTGCCCGGCTTTTACTGAGTATCCCGGTGCTTGTAAACATGTTATAGCTGTTTTAAAAACTTGCCAACAAAAGCTACCCATTGCCTGGCCAGATCCCGTCGTCCAGAACCGAGTCGTTGAAGACCTTTTCGCCGTATTTGCCGACCATCACTCCGAGACCCCCTTCGAAGAGTTAACCCTGAATGTGGAGCTTCAAATTACAGCAGGACACAGACTTTCCGCCCATGTGCAATTCAAACTGGGTCTACAGCGTCTCTATGTCGTCAAGGACATAGGACAATTCCTCTCTTCTCTTAAAACAGGGCGTTCTCTGGAATTCGGCAAACAATTTACCCTTGAACCGACGCGCCAAGCCTTTAAAACGAAAGATAAGGCCCTGATTACTATGTTACAGGAAATGTTTGAGCAACATACAGCATTGACCGAAATGCAAGGTCCCTTTTATTCCACTACTCTACTCAATCAAAAGTCCTTGCCGTTAACCGGTTATTACCTGACTAAATTTCTAGACGCTTTAGGGGATAAAGAGTTTCTTTGGGAGATTGGCTCTACTCCCCCCCAACCCTCTCACATTATCCGACATGGTCTGCCCATAGAATTTTCCCTGCTAGCCCAAGATAAGGATTTACTTTTGGCCCTAGATGGCGCCGAAGTACCCATCCAACTTACGCCGGATGGCAGCTACTACGCTTATCGGCAAATGATCTACCAAGCTTCTCCCACCCAGAAAGACCTGCTTCCCCCAATTTTAACGGCACTACGCAAAGGCTCCATGACAACTATTCCTATTCCAGCGACTCAGAAGGAATTTTTCGCATCGGAAGCCCTACCCTTGATCAAAAAACTAGGCCCGGTTATTATTGACCCCATCCTCGAAGACAAATTCAGTCAAGAGAATTTGTACGCAAAAATATACTTTGATCGCGTAGGGGATATGGGCATCACTGCTCGCCTAGAGTTTCACTATGGAGATACTGTTATTAATCCATTTGCGTCTACCCGAGAAACCAGCATTGATTCCGAAGCTAGTGATCTAATCCTCATTCGCTCTGTAGAACAAGAGCGAACAATTCTGAGTATTTTTGAACAAGCTAATTTTACTGTCTCCCAAGGTAACATCCACCTTGAGGAAGATGAACAGATTTTTGACTTCACTGTAAATTGGCTTCCCAAGCTTAAGGACTTAGCAGAACTATACTATTCCGACCAATTCAAGGTCAAAATCAGGACCTCAACAACCTTCTCTGGCCACATTCGTCTCGATGAAACCCTGGACATCTTAGAAATTTCCTTCCAATATAACGACATTGAACACGACGAATTAGCGGACATCTTCCACTCCCTTCATCTGAAGAAAAAATATCACCGCCTTCGGGACGGCTCTTTCCTTGATTTAAACCAACCCGAATTGACTTCTATCGCTCAACTTCTCGATAACTTAGACCTTGAAGCCGATGATCTCAACCAAAAATTGCTTAATCTGCCGAAATACAGAGCAATGTATATTGACAGCTTCTTGCGCCAGGCAAATCTGCCGGGAGTGCAACGAAATAAAGCCTTTAAGCAATTGGTACAAAGCATTCTTGAACCCCAAGACAGTGAGTTCGAAATCCCAGCCGAGCTTCAGCATGTGTTGAGAGATTACCAGAAGACTGGCTTCAAATGGTTAAAAACACTGGCTTCTTTTGGCTTAGGCGGGATTTTGGCCGATGATATGGGACTAGGTAAGACTTTACAGGTCCTCGCCTTCATTTTATCGGAAAAATCCTCCTCTTCTAGCCCAGCATTAGTCATCGCTCCCACCTCACTAATCTATAA
>JAJYAS010000793.1 GCA_021779415.1 Bacillota bacterium | reverse complement strand
ATTTGCATGTATAAGTAAAGAAGTTATCAATCTGCAAATCCATGAATCTCTTGTGGGGCGATGGTTTCGAATGACCATCACTACGTTTATTGCCATAGGACCCATGCTCATCTATTTTAGCGGCGGATATTTGTACATTAAAGGTGAAATAACCATTGGAGGCATTATAGCCTTTGTAGCACTTTTAGGGAGGCTATATTTACCTGTTTCACAACTTTCCAATATTCATATTGATGTCACAAGGTCGATGGCCTTGTTTCAACGAATTTTTGAGTATTTTGATCAAAAACAAGAAATTGAAGACAAACCAAGTGCCCATAAATTAAATGCCATACAAGGTAAGGTCCAATTCGATAAGGTTTATTTTTCCTATAATCGTGACGTTCCAGTTTTAGAAGATATTAGTTTTTCCGTAAACCCAGGTACGATGGTGGCCTTAGTGGGTTCCAGTGGTGCTGGAAAAACTACCATTACTAATCTAATTCCCAGATTATATGATGTAATTAAGGGGAGTATTAAAATCGATGGTCTGGATATTCGTGAGGTAACACTGGATTCACTAAGAAGTCAGATTGGGGTTGTAATGCAAGAACCCTATCTTTTTAACGATACCATAGAAGCAAATTTAAGATATGGTAAACTTGATGCAACGGAGGAGGAAATCAGGTCAGCCTGTAAAGCAGCCCATATTCATGATTTTATTATGACGTTACCGGATAACTATCACACGATAGTCGGGAATAGAGGAATAAAGCTTTCGGGGGGAGAAAAGCAAAGAGTATCAATTGCCAGGGTAATTTTGAAAAACCCAAGGATTATTATCCTTGATGAAGCGACCTCCTCCTTAGATTCTGTATCTGAATTGTATATTCAAAAGGCAATGGTGCCTTTGTTAAAGGACAGAACGAGTTTTGTTATTGCCCATAGATTATCTACAGTGCTTGCCTCAGATCAGATTCTTGTCATCGAGAATGGCACGATTGCTGAAAGCGGAAACCATGAAGAATTAATCAAGCAAGACGGCCTTTATCGTCAAATTTATAATACTCAGTTTAGGATACAGACAAATCTCGATAAGTAGAGTAAGATAAATTTGGTTTTTATAGCTTTATTGAAGCATTAATTATGTAGTGATTAAACAATGGAAAGAGGCTAAAACATGAGAAGAAATGATAAGCAGATTAATCAACAGGAAGAAATGGATGGGATCATGGAGAAAGCTCAGGTTTGTCGATTAGCTGTATCCTATCAAGATATGCCTTATATTATCCCCATGAGTTTTGGTTACCAAAATAAAGAGTTATATTTTCATTCTGCAATAGAAGGCTTAAAACTCTCGATTCTTCGCGAAAATCCTCAGGCTAGCTTTGAAGTTGAAGTGGATACTCAAATCGTCCCTAGTAAAAATGCCTGCAACTGGACTATGCAGTATAAAAGTGTCATAGGGTTTGGCGAAGTCGAATTTATCGAAGGAATTGAGGGTAAGCGTGAGGGAATGAAGATTATCTTAAAGCATTATTCAGAGGACATATTCGTATTTGAAGAATCTGAGTTAGCTAAAGTCACTGTATTTAAGCTCAAGATAAACACAATGACGGGTAAAAAATCAATTTAATGGTTAAGGATTTTTTTAAAAAAAACTTTAAAAAAAATCAGTTTTTCTTAGAGGAAATAAGGAAGTATTTGTCGAAGAAGAGCACATGCCATAGTGTTTATATTCACAATTCCATAGATGATTATGCCATTTCTACTATTAGCTAGCTCATTCCCCTTGCACTGACCGCAATCTTATGAAGAAAAGTGGTATTAAAATGACGACGGACAAAGTCATTGTCGAATTAGAGCAAAAGATTGCTTTCCTCGAAGCTGATTTAGAGCAGATTCGAGAGGACAACGAAATTTGGAATCGGATTTTCTTAGAGAAACGCTGGGGAGTGGTGGTTTGCGACGCTAATAGTGGAGAATTGCTCAAGGTGAACCCTCGATATGCTGAAATGCATGGCTATTGTCCGGCTGAATTAATTGGCAAATCGATATATAATCTTTTATGTGCCCCGGGGCATCACCAAGACATTCTGCAAATTAGGCCTATACGGAATATAGGCCAATATGGATATAATTCAGTTCATATCAAGAAGGATGGGAGTCTTTTCCCTGTCCACATCGAAAATTATGATGTGACGCTAAATGCTAAGCCCCTTAGAGTTGTTTCGATCTGGGATATTACCGAGAGTGAGCTAAAAGAGAAGGAATTGAGCCAGTATCGGGAAAGCTTAGAGGAATTGGTCAAATTTCGCACGGATGAGCTAGAACAAACAAATCGGCAACTTCGGAGCGAGATAATTCAAAAAGAAGCCGCTCAAAAAGAACTAGCTAAAGTAAATCAAGATATGCTCAATACGCTCGATAGTATAAGTGACTACTTTATCGCTGTGAATCGTGAGTGGGTCATAACGTTTACCAATAAAGCTATGTTTGATGCACGCCAAAGAAATGGTATTTACGATAACATGATAGGCACTAATTATTGGCAAACTTTCAAACAGGGTAATAAAGTCATTACGGGTGCATGTCTGAACGTAATGAGTAGTGGTCAACCAACGCGATTTGATGCTTACGCTTGTTTATTGGGGCATTGGGTTGAAGTCAGTATCTATCCGACTGAGAGTGGAATTTCAGTTTTCTTTCGCAACATAAATGAGAGGAGGGAAATTGAAAAGGCGGTAGAGGAAGAGCACCATCGGTTATACTCACTATTTGACAACTTTCCTGGTTTGGTCTATGTGCAAGAGGAAAATTATAAA
>JAJYAS010000792.1 GCA_021779415.1 Bacillota bacterium | reverse complement strand
TGTCCTTACTAAAAAAGCTGGAGAGTGGGTTGAAGCTGGAAAACCCATCTTGCAACTGTATGGTAGCTCTAAGGACACGTTGGCAGAGGGACTTATGCTTGCTAATCGCTTAGTTTCAGTTGGGAACGAAGCCCCTGAGTTGCCTCCGTTAATCGAAGAAGTAATTCAATAAACAGCGCATTATTCATAAAATCCCCTTCTTCACGTATGCATAATATGAGTGCAACTGGGGAGGGGGATTTCATGATGGTGAGGGAAAAGAAGTATTACCCTTTAGCTGAAGGGTTGACAACTCAAGATACGTATGCCGCGCTTGGGGATGTAGAAAAATTCAAAAAGCATAAACACGCTTGGAAGGTTTGGAGGGCATTGAAAGAGTTGGGCTGTGTGGTTTATCCTGTGGCAGAGGAAATCAAACGCATAGACGGGAGTAAGGTTTATCCAAATTTAGCATCACTAACTGGGAAGGTGACGGTCGTTGTGCCCTGCCTACTTCCGGAGAGACTTGATTCGCTGGTCAATGACGCAGTATCCGCAGGGGTTAGCAAAATTTGGTTCCAAGAACAGACGTGGACACCGGAACTTCAACAAGAATGTGAAAACTCAGGAATTGAAGTAATTCGCGGGTGTGTGTTACGGCATAAAGCTTATCCGTCTAAAATAAGCTTGCGTTATTTTAGTCCTTGTTATTGGCACGGTCTAAGAGATGTTAAGGTGCCAGCGAAGCGTTTTGGCAGGTATTAGGGCCCTTTTCATTTAAAATCTTCTTTAAGATTTAGAAATTTGGATATCATCTTAATGAGAGTGACAAAAGGTAAGGGGATATAGAATGTTCTGGGTATTATTCAAAGACCTAGCGATCAATATAAGTCTGATTGTTACGTTAGCGTATCTGATGACTCGAACCAAGTTATTTAGGCGTATGTTGCGAGGCAAGGCGAATACGCAGGAAAAGGTTTCTCTGGTTTTGTTTTTTGGGTGCCTTGGGATGGCAGGAACTTATACAGGGGTAGAAATCAAAGGTGCATTGGCAAATTCACGGGTTATTGGAGTTGCAGTTGGAGGGCTTCTCGGTGGGCCTCTCGTTGGGATTGCTGCAGGGCTACTGGCTGGGGGGCATCGCGCTCTTTTGGGTGGATTTACTGGGATTGCCTGTGGTATTGCAACGATCGTCGAGGGAGCTATTGCCGGATACTTGGGGCGGAAATTTTCTGGAAACCTAACCGGAAAACGGTCATTGTTTATCGGTATGGGTATTGAAGTCGTCCAAATGCTTATTATTCTGTTGATCGCTCGGCCCTATACTGCGGCTTGGGATTTGGTCAAAGACATCGGGCTGCCTATGATTATTATGAATGGCATAGGAATTTCTATTTTTGTGACCGTTATTAATGGATCATTGGAAGAAGAAGATCGAATTGGCGCGGTTCAAGCGCAAAAGGCACTATATATTGCTAATTTAACCTTACCAATCTTACGTATAGGATTAACTAAAGAAACGGCACGCAGTGTAGCACGAATTATTTATGAACAGACCGATGTGGCTGCCGTGGCCTTAACGGATCGAGATCAAATCCTAGCCCATGTTGGAAAAGGTTCCGATCACCATGAAGCAGGACATGCCATCCAGACGCTGGCCACCCATCAGGCCCTGGATTCAGGTGAATTGAAGCTTGCCGCGACTCGCGTAGAAATTGGCTGCGCTGAACCAGATTGTCCGCTCTTTTCCGCATTAGTTGTTCCGCTCCATTTTCAACAATCGATTGTCGGGACACTAAAAATTTATCGGGAACGGGCACGGGGGATAAGCCCAGTGGATTGGGAATTTGGTGCTGGTTTAGGCATGCTTTTTTCCACGCAATTGGAATTAGCCACTCTGGAAACACGTGCAAGTTTAGTGAGGCGGGCAGAACTTAAAGCGCTTCAGGCCCAAGTTAATCCCCATTTTTTGTTTAATGCGTTAAATACCGTAGTCTCGTTTTGCCGTACTGATCCAGAAAAGGCGCGCCATCTTATTTTGCAACTGGGAGATTTCTTTCGCAAGAATCTTAAAAGTGGGGAAAAAATTGTTACGCTTCGTGAGGAGTGCGAACATATCCGTGCCTATTTGGCGATTGAACAGGCCCGCTTTTCCGAACGCCTTTGCGTGCGTGAGGAGATTACGGATGAGGCATTAAACTGGAGATTACCAGGACTTACGTTGCAGCCCCTCGTCGAAAATGCCATCAAGCATGGGATTTATCCCATGAGCACACCTGCAGAGATCCTGATTTCTGCACTTGTCGAAGAAGAAATCCTAGTGGTGCGGATTTGGGATAATGGGGTGGGGATTCCTGCTGAAAAATTGACCCGTATCCATGCCGGTGTTGAAGTATCGACTTCGGGACTGGGCATTGGTCTCCAAAATGTTGCACAGCGTCTTCAGATTCTATATGGAAAAAGAGCTGATTTTGACATTGTAAGCTGGGAAGGGAAGGGAACTGAGGTTACTTTAAGGATTCCCCCTGTTACGGCAGTAGAACGTTTTGAAATGCTGGAATAAAGGAGAAGATTGCATGCGGGTAATGGTGGTGGATGATGAACGTCCTGCACGAGACGAACTTTGTTATTTATTGCGTGAAATTCCCGGTGTGGAAATCGTTGTTGAAGCTGGAACTGGAGAGGAAACGATTCGAAAATTCCAAGAGTATAAGCCAGATGCCATTTTTCTGGATATTCAGATGCCAGATACTTCGGGGTTGGATATCGCTAGGGAATTATCTCTGCTAGGGTTCTCTCCAGCAATTGTTTTTGCCACAGCCTATGAC
>JAJYAS010000037.1:949-11853 GCA_021779415.1 Bacillota bacterium | reverse complement strand
GGTTAACGCACCGGGTTGTGGCTCCGGCATTCGTGGGTTCAAGCCCCATCACCCACCCCATAATGTAAATGTAGCACTAAGACGTCGTTCTTAGTGCTTTTGTTTTTGCCGAATAGGGTATAATAAATTTGCGATAAATAACCCAGTGAAGGTTGGGAGACGATACATAGCAAGCAGGTTTCTTATTGAGGCGATGAAACGAAAAGGGGAGAATGACCGATGGCTCAGACGACGAGGAACAAACATAATTTGCTCAAGTATGGATGGACAGGCGTAATAATCGTTGCCTTTGTTATACTTATTGCAGCGTTTTTCTACTTTGATCGACGGAATGAAATTTCCGTGGTTATTCAGGCCTGGGGAGCGATGGGAGTCGTTTTTGCCATCTTACTAATGACAGCCCTCTGTATGACGCCTATACCCTCTGAGGGGTTGGTGGTTTTGTTCTTGAAAATCTACGGCATTTATGAGGGGATTTTCTTTGCGTGGTTGGGTTCTACGCTCAGTGCGTTGGTTATCTTTATAATCGTACGATTCTATGGGCAGACGTTGATGCAAAAGCTCATATCGCCGGAACGGTTTAACGTCGTTGATCATTGGGTTAAGGGTAAAGGGTCGCTAGGGTTATTAGTGGCCCGATTACTCCCCATTCCAGCCTTTGCCGTCAATTACATAGCGGGTGCAATGCCTTCTATGAAGCTCTGGACGTATCTTTGGACCGCTGCTTTATCCATGATTCCTTACTATCTTGGAACTGCGCTCGTATTTTTAGGGGTCGCCCGGGAAACATGGATCTGGCTCGTTTTGGGTGCTGTAGCCCTTATTGCTTTCTGGAGTACGGGATATCTTCTCAACAAACGCCGAGTACAATAGTAAACTCGTTCAGCTAAAGTGGAACATGGATAAACATTGGTCATCTATAAGAAAAGTCTTCCCAATCGTTCTCTCGGAGAATAGAATGGGAAGACTTTTTAAGAGTTTATGATACTGTGATCTAAAATTGTGGTTTAAGGTCAAAGAGAATTTGATTGTACTTAACCTTAAGCCAAAAAATAGCGTGCAACGGGCCGGAAGATGTCAGTCCTTTGAGGAGGAGAGAAAGCCTGCTAGAATCTGTGATCCGATTTCCTACGTCGAGGCGGAAGATGTGAGTGGGATCTACTCCGTGATAATTGGCTTGGGTTCGATCTTGGGTTAGTACGTAGGAATAACCAGATTTTTGGGCGAGCGAAATAAACGACGGCGTAGCATGACCATAGGGTAGTGCAATCACGTTATCGTTTCTGCCCAGGTACTTTTGGAAAAGAGCTTGCTCTTGTTTGAAATCATGAAGAATTCGGACCTGGTAGTCTGATTGCGATTCCATTCGATGATCTTTGGGTAAATATAGGGGATCTGTCGCAAAGTAGGTTTTACCTTCGGCTTGTGTGGTCGCATGAGCATTAAACGTATGGGAATGAAAGGTGATATGAGGCTGTTGGGCAAGAAGGTTGATTTCCGGCCACGAAAGATAGTCCTTTTTTGAGAATAGGGACGCTTTACCTAGGATGAATTCCGTGCTGGGGTACTGGAAATCTCTTAAGATGGGTACGGCGTTTTCAGCAAAGGTTCGGTCCCCGTCGTCGAAGGTAAGGACGACAGAGTTAGGCAGAATAGCTTTCTGAGGATCTTGTAAAGTCGTTAAAGCGTCGTCAAGGGCCAAGACATGGAAGTTGTGGTCTTTTAAAAATTCAAGATGTTGGCGAAATTGTTGGGGAGTGACGGTTTCGCGACTGTCCCAGGGATTGGGCATGTGATCGCTGACCCGGTGATAGGTTAGGATGACGATTTGTTGGGTGTAATTGAGGGGTATAACAAGCTGAATGACAGCAATCAGACCAATAAGCAAAGCAATGGCGATCAACCCTACAATAAAACGAAACTGGAATTTGTATTTTAAAATCAAGAACCACCTCCTCTTTTAATCCATGTTCTTACTTTAACATGACCTTGGATAAAGTAAAGATCTAATTATAATTTTGCCAAATGTGTATTTGAATACTGTGGGACCCCCTCAAAAATAAGGCTTGGCTCGTAAAGATAGTATGTAAGGGTTAAACAAACCCAAACTAGTTCACAACATAAAGGTCGTTGCATCTAGTGAACGGCTGGTAAAGGAAAGAGGAGAACAATGAATATGATGAATGAGATGAAGAAAAAGTTCGCAATTGGTGTAGCGGTTACGTTATTGGCACTCCCTCTGAGTACGACATTAACTTTGGCTGATACGGCGACCTCATCCCCAACAACTACATCCACTCCGGTGGTGGATACAAGCGTGCCAGTTACTGTTACCCCAGCAACAACGACCTCTGACACGACGACAGCGACAACGAGCTCAACTCCAACTCCAACCACAACCACCTCGGCTATTACGGCACCTGTTGTCGATTCAAGTGGCAGCACAGTTACTCCAGCCAACTGGTTTACCGATCTTATCGGAAAACTCCAGCTTATGCTGACGTTTGATCCAGTGCGAAAGGCTGAATTAAGTGAACAACATGCACTGGCTAACTTGGCAGAAGCCCAAAAGCTGATGAAGGAGAATAAAGCCGATGAGGCACAG
The DNA here is from genome assembly GCA_021779415.1 of Bacillota bacterium. The sequence goes on along the minus strand of JAJYAS010000037.1, from coordinate 9,248 downwards.
GTTGCTTTAAACAAGTACACAGATAAGATTACCAGTGCGCAAGAATTTCTTACTCAAGTTACAGACCCTAACTCGGAAGCGGCTAAAAACCTTGTCGTAGCCCTTTCTAAGGTTAATACCAATAATATTCAGGTTCTGAGCAGTTTGTTGGATAAACTTCCTCCTCAAGCTGCCCAAAAACTAGCACTTAATGTTGTGCGCTCTATGGAGAAGGCTGTCACGAAGATGGAGAAGGAGGATGCAAAGGTTCCTCCAACAACGACCCCAACAAATACAACGCCGACACCGTCGACAACAACTCCTGTGATTACTCCAGATTCAACGACGGTAACGCCAGTAGCTCCGGTAACTCCAGTAACAGCGGTAACAGATACTAAAACGTTAGAGAAGCAAGCCAAACGTGCTCTAGAAGAGTTCAAGAAGTCCTTGAAGGCGGAAAAGATCTCCGTTGAGGACCAAGGAGACCAAAACGAAGAACAAGAAAGCCAACAAAGCCAAACCCCGACTCCACAAGCTCAATCCACGCCCCAAAGTCAGCCAACTCCTGTAACAGTTGCCCCAGCTAATGCGCCAACGGCGCCAACTGTCACCCGGTCAACTGAACAAAATAAAGAAGGCATGCTCAAACATGCTGAGGACAGAAATGACAAGGGGAGAGAAAAAGAGGGCAATCATCGGGATAGATAATTTGACGAACTATTAGGATGATATTTATTAGGACAATAACTATTAGGCGACTATAATAAGTCGCCTTTTCCTATTTATAACTATTCTCACGGCTTATATATAACCATCAAAAGGTCGCAACAATAATTTGTCTAAGTGCAGTGCTATAGTGGTACCAATGTGATCTAGGACCTAATAGAGTATGTCGCCTTAAGAACTAACGAAAGAAGGAATTCAAGATGTCAATTTCAAGAATCGGTTCTTTAGGGGTAACCGTCAATCCAGAAACAAGGACAAAATGGACAACGCTTATCACTACGCTATCATTATCCATAGTCATGCTCTCGCTACTTGACCTAATTGCACTCTGCATCAGGTATGATTCATTATCTAATTACACTATGTATGTTTTAACCAATGCAATGTTAACGGTAGTTGGATTAATCACCTGTTCTGACCTAGTTGTTGCTAAGGGAAGCAAGTCTGTAAAATCTTTTCTAGGTTATATGTTATTATCCTGGACTTGTATTACTTTAATTAGGGTGTTCCAATCATGATAACAATTTAGAATTGCAATTCTGAAATCTAAACAAAAGAAGAAAGTACTCCCTAAAGGTTAAAGCATGCTATAATTGGGTATAAAAAATCTGACTGGGGATGATGACTGTGGGCAAAGCCAAGCCAGATGAGAATGACCTGCGCCGCATGATTGGTTATAGCATGATTACATTTATGAGCGTCTTTTTGTACTTGCCTATTTTGTGGTTTATCCATTTATTCTCACAGGATTCAGGGCTTTATTGGCGTTGGCTTATTTGCTCAAGTTTCCTTGTCACTTTTAACGTGCTGTTTTATTACTGGAGATACCCTAAGGATTGGTTGAAAAATTTATTGACTTTGGTGGGAATTAATCTGTTGATTCTACTGTTTGAGTATTTCTGGCTCATGCAAAGCATGAGTTAAGGGGCTTTTTAAATGACAAAATTTGTTTGACGATAAATATAAAAAATGTTTTGTGGTTAGATTAACTAGGTGGTACAATACAGTTATAGTGGTGTAATTGCATTGGGGTGTCGCCAAGCGGTAAGGCACCAGACTTTGACTCTGGCATTCGTTGGTTCGAATCCAGCCACCCCAGCCATTAATCCATGAAATAACAAGGATTATCTAAAAATCTCGCTTAACCAAAGGTTGAGCGAGATTTTTTCGTACAATTTAGAAAGTATAATTTAACTAACCTTCATGAAGACATAATTAATGGAATTACTGGATTGACCAAAACTGGGATGAATGAAAGCACTCGTATTATCACCACCAACCAGTATTTACAATTTCGGACCTAAGCCCTATGGGTGCAAAAAAGGAGATGAAGAAGTATCTCCTAACTCATTTAAGGAAGAAAAAATGAACGAATAAAAAATGAACGAATAAAAAAACCTTCCTGCGTAATTGCAAGGAAGGTTTTTTGGAAATTTGTGTATCAACGCCTATAATCGGCGGTGAACAAAAACGACTTAAATCATTATGTGGTGCGGGAGACAGGACTTGAACCTGCACGGTTGCCCGCTGGAACCTAAATCCAGTGCGTCTGCCAGTTCCGCCACTCCCGCAAAACTAACGCTGTAACGAAGAGAATTATAACATAGATTCGATCATAAGACAAGCCCTCGTCCTAACAAATTAATTTTCTCATCAAAATTATGACCAAAGCCTTGGATGAAAAAAGCCTACAAGATGTTTCTCAAAGTGAGCTGGTCAGAATCGGCAATATGATCAAATAGAAGTTTCAAGGCCGCCACCTCTCCGAGTGAGAGTGTACTGTTTTGGGTTGTTACGTATTTTCCCAAGCGCTCCATACTGAGGTCAATGGTGTCGATCTCTTGGTGGTGGAGGAGAACGGTCCACAAGGTTTGATTTTTATCCCAGCGTTGATAGGCAGTGATTAATTCCGTTTGAGCGCCCTTCCAGTTCTGGGTGGAGATGGACTGTTCGACTGTTTCAAGTTGGGTTACCAACGCATGAGTTGTTGTCTGGATGTATTCATGGGAAATGAAAGAACCTACAGCCAACAAGAAGACGATAACAAAAATAGTTGTAAGGGTGCGCAATGGATTTCACCTCACTTTTGCTGTGCTTTTTTTATCTTGCTTAGCCTGCACATAGAGCGTATCTGAAGAATCGAGGCTCGCTAAGAGGACATCTTCGATCTTAGTGCCCTGCTTTTTCAGTTCGCTTTTTAGCCAATTCAACGTCTTTTTAGATTTTTCAAGGGTTTTACGATTAAGTTTTCCGTCCATAATAATTGTGAGGGGTAATCCTTCGTACTGGGGTGTGATATGAAAATCTTCAGGGATTGCGGGCCGTTTATGTGCTTTGGGAATAACACTCAATTGTCCGTTGTTCTCGAGAATAGCGAATTCAACGTCAGCTATGTTCGGGACGTTCTTGAGGCGAAGTTCTTCTAGCAGATCAGTGAGGTTATAACAGTTTCTCTTCATTTCCTCTTCAATGATTTGTCCTCGTTCGATTAGGATACTCGGCTTGCCACAAATAATATCTCTAGCCTTTTCGCTTTTTAAGGAAATCCAAGCTAAGGTCAGACTTGCTGAGAGAAGAACAAGGATGGGGATGATACCGCTGAGAAGTGGAATGCCGACATTCTCGCTGGGTATGGCAGCCAGGTCGGAAATCATGAGAATAACGACGAGCTCAAAGGGTTGCAATTGACCAATTTCTCGTTTTCCCATTAGACGAAGGGCGACGATGACCAGCGTGTATAGAATAAGGGTCCTGATTACAACAATGATCATACTCGATCTCCTTTCTTAAAAATACCAGCATCATTTTTGAAGGTTATCATACCCCAAATATTAAGAGTTATCCTTTTTCCACCATAATTTGGTGATTCGTAGGATTCACGCTATAATAGTCAGTGAACGGTAGCATAGAAGTTTATGAACCGCAGGGCGGTCCAACTTTACGGAAAGAGTAGCAACTGCATTCGAATAATGGATTTTTTTTTGATAGGGTAGGACTTTAATACAGGGAGGGTACATAGTGGAACAATTAAGTGTGCTGATTTTCTCGGCGACGTTTGGGGCGGGACATGTGCGCGCGGCGGAAGCGATTATAGAAGCGTTGCGTGCTAAGGACCCGAATGTTAAAATTACGCATTTGGATTTTGGGGCATTTTTAAGTAAGACCTTCAATTCTGTGATCAAGAACACCTACATTGAGCTTATCAAGCATACACCGAAATTATGGGGAAGATTTTACTACCGAACGTCAAAAATCCCCCCGGATTCTGTATTTCAACGTTTCTTGAATGGTTTGGGGCGACGGGAATTTGTGAAATTAATTCAGGCCTTACAACCAGATCTCGTGATTTGTACCTATCCCACAGTGGCTGGAGTCTTGGCTCAACAGAGGTTAAAGGGAGTTTTGAATGTCCCTTTGGTTACTGTAGTGACCGATTATGCTGTTCACAGTCAGTGGATTCATCCTGGGGTTGACCTTTATATTGTGGGTTGTGAGGAAGTCAGCAAGGGATTGGTAGCTCGAGGGATTGATTCACGCACGATTCGGGTTACGGGGATTCCCGTGAGCCCGAAATTCGACTTGGAATATGACCGATCTGAAATATTAAGGCAGCTGAATTTAGAGCCTGATCTCCCGACAGTTTTAGTGATGGGCGGAGCTTATGGTGTCCTAGGTGGGGCAAGAACGGTCTGCAAAATCTTAGCAGATGCTACCTATTCAGTGCAAAGTATTATTGTATGTGGACAAGACGAGAAACTGTACAAATCACTGGATTCCATAATCGAAGAAGGGATAAATCCGGTTACGCGTTTTGGATTTGTTAGAAATGTTGAAGAATTGATGAGCGTTTCGGATATTATTATTACGAAATCAGGGGGTTTAACGGTTTCTGAAGCTCTGACGAAACGGGTGCCTATGGTTATTTTCAGGCCGATACCTGGACAGGAAGAGGAAAATGCCATCTATCTGGACGGGATTGGAGCCGGGCGGGTTGCTAAGGATGAAGAGGGATTGGAAAAGGTTATCTTCGATCTGCTGAAAAATCCAAGGGACTTGGAAAGGATGCGCAGGGCAGCCACGAAAGCAGTGCCGGGTCGGACGGCGGAGCAAGCGGTCGAAAGTATGTTTGAGCTTCTAGAAAATCGTCAGAACACACAAAAGATTGGGTGAAATGGGGTCTCTTTGCAATAGTGCTTTGACTTACAAGAGGAGAACAAGTATGGGTTGGGGATATGTGCTGTTAAGTTGCATTTTAGGAGGAGTGGCTGTCTATACAGTCATTCCCGATTTATTTTTACATCGTTTGGGGATCGGGAGTTGGAAACGTCAATACAGCCCGGGTGTTGCCCTAACGTTTGATGATGGGCCTGATCCGGATTTTACCCCGCGTATTCTTGAAATTTTGAGAAGACATCAGATTAAGGCTACCTTTTTTGTGGTCTCGGAAAAGTCAAAAAGGCATCCGGAGCTGATTCGGCGGATACAAGAGGAGGGACATCAGATCGGAGTCCACTCGTTCGATCATCGATATGCGTGGTTTACTTCTCCAAGGCGGACGATAAAAGAATGGACGGAAAGTGTGCATCGTCTAGAGCTTCTCACTGGAAGTAAAATAACATGGGTACGCCCCCCCTGGGGTACCTTTAACCTGATGACATGGTGGTGGATTAAGCGAAATAAGCTGCGAGCTGTACTATGGAACGTCGAAGGGCATGACTGGGAGTCGCGGCGTACACCAGAAGAAATCACAGAGCGCATTTTAAAAGACACAGATGAAGGAACGATTGTTGTCATGCATGACAGTGGTGGGGAACAGGGGGCTCAGGAAAATACCATTTTGGCCTTAGAGCAGTTATGTGAACGAATCGTTAAGGAACGGAAGCTCCCCATAGTTCCCTTGGAATTCCCCGATTGGACGCTGAAGAAACGCTGGGTGTTCCGTGTCTGGGAAATGTGGGAGCATTACTACGCAAGGAAACATCATGTCGAGCGAGTTGATGCGACGAATATTTTTCGTTTGGAAAAAAGCCGTTATGAAGGTCCAGATCTTATTGCTGAGGATGGAAGGCTGCTAGCTACCAAGGGGGATTCTGTAGCGGAAATTCATTTGGATAATATTCGACTACAAGCAAAAGGTCAGGATATGCAGAAAACCGCGCTTAAGGTCTTGCGTCAATCCCGTGAATCGTTGCCGGGTTTGGTCCGATATATTGCGAAAGATCCGACGTATGATAACATTAAAGTGTTTGTGGCTCAGACGTTACTGTATCGAGGGGTAAAGGGATTTGGGTTTTCCATTCAGGAATTACCGGACACTTGGAAAAGCCGAGGGGTTGCGTGGTTGCAAAAAATGGTGATGCAGGTTTACCATCCTGCGGGTAAAGAACGAGAGAATGGCCGACTTGGGAATAAGACGAGGTTGGTGTGGATTAGTCGAGAGAAACTATTAGGGGAGAGAGACTAAGGAATAGGGCGTGAATTGTTCTGCTTTGGGGTTTGGGGACTATAAGTTGATTTTTGTTATTTGATTACCTCGAGCAAGTCTGGTATAATTGGCTAGTAAATTTGCTGGATTTGACCCTTATAGGTTGTCAGTGAAACATTGACTAATAAAAGGGGGAACTAAATGTTCCCCCTTTAGGCAGATTTAAGATTTTTAGGACGAAATTGCAAGGAATTTCTTTAATGTATTTGGCTTAAGCTGGGGTTTGTAGTCTTGATAAATCGGTAAGACTATTGAAGTTTCCGCAGTTGCCTTGCACATAGAGCAAAAGTTATTTAAGGAGGAGAATATATTGTCAGTCTCAGTTGAAAAAATAGAAAAAAATGTTGTGGCTTTAGAAGTAACGGTTGAATCCGAAAAGTTTGTTAGTGCGGTGAACCAAGCGGCAAAGGTTTTGGCTAAGAAGGTTAATGTTCCAGGTTTCCGTAAAGGGAAAGCTCCGCGACGAATGGTAGAACTTCATGTAGGCAAGGAAGCCTTATATGATGAAGCTTTGGATCATATCATTGGACCTGCCTACGCTGAGGCCGTCGTAGAAAGCGGCATCGAGCCTGTGGATCGTCCTGAAGTAGATTTAGTTCAAATCGAAGAGGGAAAAGACCTGATTTTTAAAGCCAAGGTCATCGTTAAGCCTGAGGTTGAACTGGGAGAGTATAAAGGTCTTAATATTGAACAGGAAGCAGCGACCGTTACGGACGAAGAAGTGATGGAAGAGCTGAAGAAGCAGCAGCAACAACATGCTCGCCTTGCACAGCTAGAAACTGGCAAGATTGAAAACGAGGATACTGTCACGATTGACTTTGAAGGATTTGCAGATGGGGTAGCTTTTATTGGCGGTAAAGCAGAGAACTATGAATTAGTCATCGGTTCGGGAACCTTTATTCCTGGCTTTGAAGAGGGCTTAATTGGAGCGGAAATTGGACAACATGTTGATGTCAACGTTACCTTCCCAGATGAATATCATAGTGCAGAGCTAGCTGGAAAAGAAGCTGTTTTTAAAACAGATGTCAAAAAAATTCAGCGCCAAGAGCTTTCTCCTTTAGATGATGAATTTGCCAAAGATGTCAGTGAATTTGAGACACTTGATGAATTGAAAAATGACTTGCGGAATAAACTGATTAAGAGCGCAGAACAAAGGGTAAAAGAAGACTATGTTAAGGCGGTCATTTCCAAGGCAGTTGACAATGCTAGCGTCGAAATTCCGGAAGCTATGGTTAATGAACGAGTCAAAGTCATGTTTGAGGACTTAAGTCGGAACTTTACTCAACAGGGAATAACAATGGAACAATATTATCAGTTTACCAGTTCTTCAGAAGAAGCCATGCAGGAACGATTACGTCCTCAAGCGGCAGAAGGCGTCAAAATGGATTTAGTTATTGAAGCCATTGCCAAAGAAGAAGGAATTGAGGTCTCGGAAGACGAAGTAAACGAAGAGTTCAAAAAACTAGGTGAGCGTTATAAACAAGACGCGGAATCACTTAAACAAACCCTCATGGCGCGCGGGGAGTTCGGGTTCTATAAACAAAGCTTGATTAACGACAAGACGGTCAACTTTTTAGTAGAGCATAACGCATAAGCGAACGACGTGAGGGAAATTCTGAGGTATAGAGGTGAGAGGATGGCAAAGTATACCGACGACAAAAATCAACTAAAATGTTCATTCTGCGGTAAGACTCAGGAGCAAGTCAAGAAATTGGTGGCTGGCCCAGGCGTTTATATTTGTGATGAATGCATTGAGCTTTGCAATGAGATTATTGAAGAAGAGCTAACAGACGACTTAGGTGTAGAAATTGGAGATATTCTAAAACCGAAGGAAATCCGGGCAATTATTGATCAGTATGTTATTGGTCAAGAGCAAGCGAAAAAGGCCCTTTCGGTGGCAGTCTACAACCATTATAAGCGGATTAACCTGGGCATGAAAATTGATGATGTCGAATTGCAAAAGTCAAACATCATTATGCTAGGACCCACGGGTTCAGGAAAGACTTTACTGGCCTCAACTCTTGCTAAAGTTCTTAATGTTCCCTTTGCTATTGCGGATGCCACTTCACTCACAGAAGCAGGTTATGTTGGGGAAGATGTAGAGAACAT
>JAJYAS010000037.1:0-939 GCA_021779415.1 Bacillota bacterium | reverse complement strand
AAAAGGGTTTTGTTTATATCGATGAAATCGATAAGATTGCCCGTAAGTCAGAAAATCCCTCCATTACCCGTGATGTGTCAGGAGAAGGGGTTCAGCAGGCTTTGCTGAAGATTTTGGAAGGTACGGTTGCCAGCGTTCCCCCTCAAGGTGGGCGCAAACATCCCCATCAAGAATTCATTCAGTTGGATACCACCAATATCCTCTTTATTGTGGGCGGGGCCTTTGACGGGATTGAGAAAATTATTCAAAACCGATCCGGTGAAAAGACGATGGGCTTTGGTGCCAATATTCAAAACAAAAAAGATATGAAAATTGGCGAAGTTTTAAAAGAGATCTTGCCATCAGACCTTCAGAAGTTCGGCTTAATCCCTGAATTTGTGGGACGGTTACCAGTCATTGTAACCCTTGAGGCGTTGGATGAAGCGGCGTTGGTTCGCATTCTGACGGAACCCAAGAATGCCCTAGTTAAGCAATATCAAAAGCTGATGGAGCTTGACGGTGTCACCTTGGAATTCAAAGACGCGGCACTCACTTCGATTGCGACGGAAGCGATTCGACGAAATACCGGGGCACGGGGCTTAAGGGCCATTGTGGAAGAGCTCACCCTCAACGTGATGTATGATTTGCCTTCACGCAGTGATGTTACGAAATGCGTCATCACCCAGGAAGTGGTCTTGAAGAAAGAGGAGCCTCTTCTTGTTATGGCTGATAAGGTCAAAAAAGGCAAGAAGGAAGAATCCGCATAAGTTAGCTAGGCTTCATATGGATGAAGATTATGAGACACCGGAGTGGCGTAGTGCTGCCCCGGTGTTTTTGACGTGGTATGGTCGTAAGTTTCCTAGGCGGAGGCTTAACTCATGTTCTAATTTTCATGTTTTAATTTCCACCTTGTGGCAATACTAACACAAGAAAGATTGTTACAGGGAGGAAATGAGTGCA
>JAJYAS010000791.1 GCA_021779415.1 Bacillota bacterium | reverse complement strand
CAACTTAAAGTTTAAAGCTTTCGAAGCTCCCAAAGCCCCTATTACAAAAAGCAATGAGTCACCCGGCAGAAAGGGGGTTACCACAAATCCAGTTTCACTAAAAATGATTAAAAACAAGACAAAATAGGTCAAACTTCCATAGACCATAATGATTTCCACGAGGTGTCGATCAATGTGAAGTATAAAATCGATTAAACCAGTTATTAATTCCATAATAGCTCCTTAATATTTAATGATGGTAATGACTGAATTATAATATTCGCCAAAGTTCCGCGAAATTCCTTTATCAAAATTTTGCTTTCAATATTACTATGCCCTGATACCTTTCATTACACTTATGAGCGAAGGGCCTCAAGGATAAACAAAGGACCCTTCGCTCATAAGTTACAAGCATCATAACTAGAAACTATAATTATACCTCCAGCCTTACTACAATTCTTTTTCTTGAATATATTCCATGAGCAACTTAGCGGTTCCTCCAGTAAGCTTAAGGCATCGCCGCAAGTGCTCTGGAGAATCGAATTCATGCGGATTTAAGCTACGGCAACAAGTGCCTCCAAATTCCACATTGAAACGATCGTGAAATTCATGAGCAAGTTGATAAGCATCTTCTCTTGATTGTTTGGGATCATTGCGACCTTTATATAGTCCTAGAATCATGATTGAACCAGTCAACGCACCACACTGACATCCAGCATGTCCTAATCCTCCACCAAAACCTGTAGCAATTTTCAAGCTTTCTTGACTCAACGGATAGTTCATGACTTCGTTAAACGTATGAAGTATGGACTCAGCACAGTTTAAACCATTCTTAAAATTGTTACCCGCTCGCGATCGTGCCTCTAAAGCTAAATCCTCCATTGCTTGTCTCCTCTCTCTAACAGTTTGTTCTTGTCTATTTAATAATTGAATTCAACAATAGCAGCCTAAATTCCTACTATTGCCAAAACTTTTTTGGGCATTAGAATAAGTTTTGAATTTCTCTGAAATACTCTAAACTAGTCGCTAAGAATGAGTTACTTCTAAGACCCCTTTATCGAGATCATATTTAATACCAAGGACTTCTATCTCTTTTGAATTGACACCCTCCTTTATAAGGGGGCTCTTTAAAAGATCTCTAAGGGCATTTTGAATGTTAAGATCTGTACTGGCTTCGATTAATTCTTTGCCGGTAGTGCCCATTGCCCTCGCCTCAAGGACAGCAGGTTTAATTTTTTCGATGATCGCCGGAATACTCCCGTGACTTTCTTTTCCTTCTACGGCAGCTGTGACCGCTCCACATTCTTCATGTCCAAGAACTACAACTAAGGGAGCTTTTAAATGCTCAACTGCATATTCAACACTACCTAATTCAACTGGGGTAACAATGTTCCCCGCTACTCTAACAACAAATAAATCTCCCAAGGCTTGATCAAATAAAATCTCAGGCGGAACCCTTGAATCTGAGCAGCTAACAATAACCGCGAAGGGATGCTGTCCATTCTTAAGCAATTCGCTACGTCTTGTAAAACTGAGGTCTTTACTTAAGGGCTTGCCAGCAACAAAACGCCCATTTCCGTCCATTAGGAGTTGTATTGCTTCGTCTGGTGAAGCGATTACCTCTGCTCGTTTATAGACGGGAATCAGGGCCATCGCTTTTTGGGCAGTAGAGTTGTCCGGGTCTAAAGTATGTTCATCAACCGTAGGTGTATTTTGACTTCGACAGCCACTTAAGATCATCACTATGCTAAGCAATACGGCCACAAAATAAAGTTTAGGTCTGTTCACTTAAATCTCTCCTTACAAATTGGGTTTGACAATTTTTCCCTCTCAATCCATTTTACCCAAAAGATCTCTGAAATTAGTCCTAGCTCCACAATAAGAAATGAAAGTCAGGGTTGGCATCTTGTGATGTGCCAACCCTGACTTTCATTTCTTATGCACTTTAAGCATTTTCCAGAACACTTGCCACTAATGAATGTTGAATTTATCAATCGATTGCTGTAACTCGTTGGCAAGCTGAGATAAGCCTTGACTTGCATTCGCAATTTCTGTCATCGACGCTGCTTGCTCTTCAGATGCAGCGGAAACCTGCTCTGTACTAGCCGCATTGCTCTCAGCTATGCTGGCAAGAGTTCTTAGAATCTCAATAATCTGATCTTTTTTCTTAGCCATTTCTTTCCCTGAGTTATTTAACGTATGCATAATTGATTTTGTCTCTTCGATTGCTTCCGCTATCCCCTTGAATCTCTCGATAGTAATCGTGACACTTTCCTCTTGTTTCCTCGCTATCGCTGAACTCAGCCCTATAACATCTACCGCATTTTGAGAGTTTGCCTTTAATTCCTTAACAATAATGTCAATTTCTCGAGTCGATTGTGCGGATTGTTCCGCTAACTTCCTTATTTCTTCTGAAACAACGGCAAATCCTCTACCTGCCTCACCGGCTCGAGCTGCCTCAATGGCAGCATTCAAGGCTAATAGATTAGTTTGATCGGCAACCGCTTGAATCAACTGACTGGCGGAATTAATTTTCTCGGCACTTTGATTTGTCTTTAGGATTCCTTCCTGGATTCGTTCTGTATAGTGCTCTCTTTCTTCTGTGTTTTCCAGTAAATCTTTGATAGCAATACTTCCCTCATCTTTAAGGGTCTCAACAATCTCAATCGAATTATTCAGATCCACTAAATTCTGTTGGTCTTCCTGAATTGTGACCCCTAATTCGGTCATTTCCCGAACCCCATTTTCCGTATCTCTTACCTGATCTGTGGCACTACCTGCAATTTGTTCAATTGTTTTAGCCACCTCATCAACCGCAATGGCTGACTGCAT
>JAJYAS010000790.1 GCA_021779415.1 Bacillota bacterium | reverse complement strand
AGAATCATGTATGTCTTTGCCACATTTTCGGGGTGAGGTTGAACGGAAACATAAAATAAGTATTTCGTTTCAAGATAGATTTGGGAAGGCACAACATTTAGAAGCCGAAGGATTTTTTGCGCGTGTTCTCTGTCATGAAATTGACCATTTAGAAGGCACTCTTTATGTTGATAAAATGGAAAGGCTTTCTAGCTTAGAAGCAGTCGATTTTTTTAAATGATTTTTATAATGGCAACAAAAAAAGCGTACAACAATCAAATCGAGGCGACAGGGAATAACGCTTGTTTGTTTTCAGTTTCAGGTCTGTGCCCCTGCGCCTCATTTCTGTCGTTATGTGACCAATGAAGAATAGAGACCAATGAAAATAATACCGCGACGAATATTAGGTCGCCATATGCGTGTCCTTGAAACGTGCACGCTGAGGAGGGTCAATAGATAAATGGATTGGAGTAGCGCTATTCAGAACATCGGGGTTTTTGGTGTTGGATCGAGCATTCTTGCATATCTGATAAAGCAGCTATTTGCAATCTCGATAAACAGGGATTTGGAAAAATTCAAATCAGATCTACAGTTATTAACCATTGAACATCAAATTAAGTACTCGAGACTCCATAGTGAGCGAGCAGAAATATTAAAGAACATCTATCAGAAGATTGTGGAACTCCAATCGACAGTGAATCAAATTATCTATATCAGAAAGACATTTCCCCGCACCGAAGATAGAGTTCAACAATTTCAGAATCTTGCAGAGGAATTTAGGCTATTAACTGAGAGGGTCAAGGAGTTTTCCGCATATTTTGAATTGAACAAACTCTTCTTTAATGAAGTGTTGTGTCAACTTATCGATAATTTACTGGAAAGATTTTGGAACATCTACCGTCTGATGAATATCGTACCTCCAATCCCGGATCATCCAATTTATAAGGCGCATAATTTTAGTTTAGAAGACTTCTTTGCTTCAGAAAACAAAGAGGCAATATCCTTTCTGGATATGAATAACGAAGAAATACCAAAATTAAAACAAGAACTGGAAAATCAATTCAGAAATTTAATGGGAGTAACATCACATAACACTGCCATCGAGGCCGACAGGTGATAAACTGGAGGTTTTTTCTTATTGATCGTATTTCCCCTGCGGCTCATGGCTGTCGTTATGTTGGAATAAATTGAAATGAATATAGGAATAATCATTATTGCGGGCACAATACTGTTTTTGGCGGTACGTTCTCTTTTTACTTTGCGAGGCAATAAAGAAAAACCGAAATGGGTTAAAAAGGCTCAATTGTTGGCTGCTCTAACTGCTATTGGATGGGCACTAATGGATATCGTAAAAGAAATATGGAGGGCTTCAATCAGCGATATGGCTCTTTCTTATATGAGACTTTATGGTTCCATTTTGTTCGGGCTGTGCTTGGGCATACTTCTGATGTTGAAGTTATCCGGTTAGATACAAACAAATAAAGACCGGACTCGCTGCCGTAAATCCGCGGCAGTTTCATTTCCTGATACCTAACGATTGGTCGGTGCACTTCTCGTGTTCATTTTAAGGGAAAGAAGATAATCCTCCCACCAATCAGAAGGATCATTCACGCAAGCCGATAGTCTCTTGCAAAGTTCGCCTTTTTCATCAATGAATTCTTCTTCGCACTCTATCCGACGCTTTTTGCCCCAAGGACTTTTTCCATGCCACTCCATAAAGCGCGATCTTTCACACTTGAATGGATCGTATGGGCATTCAGAAAGGTTCATCGTGAATTCCCTCATATGCCCAGTTGCTTTCAAACTCCATAACCAGATACCTATAGCCCGGCACGTCCTTAAGAACCCCATAGACCTTTGTATAGGTGCATTTGAAGCACTCCGCGACGGCCTTGCCAAATTTAGCCACTACTTGTTCTAAGCGATCATTAGCCAGCTTATATATCTGTTTTATCTGACTCGCGGTAAATGATTTTTTGACGTCAAGTTGTTCATATTCATACCCCTTGCCGATATACTTTCCGATGTAACTGACAATCTTGTTGACCTTTATCCTCAATTTAGGCGCGGTAATTTTTACTCCCCCTAGGCCCCAGGACTTACGGATCGATTGCCCATCCGGAAATGTATAGGGCTTAGAGTAAACGCACAACACATGATAATGAACAGCTTCCTCCCCGTATTTCTCCAATCTTTCCTTTTGAATTTCTTTGACCGCGACATACTTAAAGTCTGATCCGGCACGCTTCAGGTGCATGGCAATAAACTGAAAGACACGGTGGAGATGCTTATAATGAACGTCCGTTTCCGCTTCTTTCAGAGTCAGGACTAAATGGGCGACGTAATAACGAGGCATGTTATAGCGTATGTAGCTTACGAGCTTTCTGATTACGTTCAGGAAGTTGCCGTATCTTCCAGCGGGCACATAAATGACACTTCCATTATCTCGATTTCTGAAACGCCGGTAGGTCAGGGGCATAGTCCCCCCTCAGAAAGTGCTATTTTGAAGGCTTTATGAGTGAGACAACACGGGTTCGACTCCCGTTGGGACCGCCAATAAAATTAGTCAGGGATTCGGCCCGCCCTCAGAAAAGCAGGCTTTGTCCTTTCGCCGGCCTTTCCTTTTTCGGCCCGAAGAGGCTGATCTTGCCGTACTCCCCGTCGTATCCGGGGGAAACCGAAACGTCTCCCGCCCTCATTCTGCCGATCGCCTCCGCCACGGCCGGGAATCCGGCCCGCGCGATTTCATCGGCTGGCAGGTCGATTAGGATGGCGAATTCGCTGCCGAGTGTATCGATGAGTGCGAGATAGTCTTTTTTGACCGCCTTGGTGTT
>JAJYAS010000789.1 GCA_021779415.1 Bacillota bacterium | reverse complement strand
CTGTTTCGTCGGCCCTCAACTTTTGCCGCATCTCCCCCAACTAAGCCGGATAATGAACGTCGTTCTCCACTGAGACCCGTTTCAACCGATTTACGCATAACGTTTAGATTCTGACTCATACGTTCTAAAAGAGCTTGTTCCGATTGTTCTAATTCTTCCATCTGGTTTTGAACGATGACATCACTAATTTTTAAGCCTTTTGTTTCCGCCTCAATAACCCAATCTTCGTATGAACGCATGCTCATTTCCTCCTATCCCAACGGTTCAATAGCCAATGCCTGGTAAATTCTTGGTAGTTTTCGCAGTAGATCAAGAACGGCATTGTCAATCGTTTGATCCGTCTCCAGCACCATTAAAGCCTCAGCGCCCTTCTTTTCACGGGAAACCAGCATACGAGCAATGTTAATCTGAACCGTTGATAGGAGGAGCGTAACTTGCGCAACAACTCCCGGGAGATCCTGGTGCAAGATCACTAACGTGGGATAGTCCCCCCTGATTTCCACCTGAAAATCGTTGATCTGCCGAATGACAATAGTTCCTCCTCCGACTGATGATCCAATCACCTGAACCTGACTCCCGTGCTCTCCTAACAAATCAAACTGCACAGTGTTCGGATGAACCTCTCCAAGGTCCGTTATTTCAAAGCTGACCTTCAGGCCACGTTCTTCTGCAATCTTGAGAGCCTCGGGTATGCGCTCATCATCAGTCGCCATACCTAAAAGTCCTGCCACCAACGCCAGATTTGTCCCATGCCCCTTCCCTGTTGTTGCAAATGAACCGTGAAGGAGGATCTTTACCTGGACAGGTTCCTCGCCTAATATTTTCCTAGCCATTCCACCCAAACGCACCGCTCCGGCCGTATGTGAACTGGAAGGGCCAACCATGATCGGCCCAAGAAGATCAAATACATTACTCTTGCCCACAATACACCTCCAAGTATAAAAAAACCTCCGGAAATTCCGGAGGATAACCTATTCTACCCCAAAAATATAATAGTAGAGTGGCTGTCTACCGGGATGAACCTCTACTTCCACGTTCGGATTTACCTCGCTAAGCCAATTCCTAAGACGTTCAACCTCTTCTTGTTTTGTTTCTTCGCCATAGAAAATAGTAATCAAATCATGGGTTTGCCATTCCATTTTCTCCAAGGTTGACTGTGCAACTTCCAGCAACGATTGACCGGTAGTGACAATCACATCCTCCACCAACCCTAAGATATCCCCACTTGCAATATCCAACGTCCCATATTGTGAATCACGAACCGCATAGGTTACTTCACCAGAACGAACTTGGCCTAGAGCAAGTTCCATGCTCTGAATGTTCGCCTCCACTTCCCCTTCTGTATTAAAGTTAAGTAACGCTGAAATTCCTTGGGGAATCGATTTACTAGGTATCACGGAAATCTCACGGTCCTGCACGACATCTTTAACTTGACGGGCTGCCATAATAATGTTCCCATTATTCGGCAGTATGTAAACATGACGTGCAGAAATTTTTCGCACTGCTTCAGCAAGATCTTCTGTGCTGGGATTCATAGTTTGACCGCCATATACAACTTCATCGGCCCCCAAACTTTGAAATACATCTGCAATTCCTTGCCCCATGGCCACAGCAACCACACCGTATTCTTTCCACGCCAGACTGTCCTCTTCAACGATTGATTTATCTGGTAAAGGCTCTTGATTATCCTCTTCGGTCTTTCTAGCGTGAGCGATGTTTTCATTTTGTTCTAACATATTGTGAATTTGAACAGCATGAAGTGAGCCCCACTGAATCGCATACTCTAAGATTTGGCCGGGATTTTTAACGTGAACATGAATCTTAACCACTTCAGATGTTCCTACAACTAGTAAACTGTCCCCACGATCCGTTAAATCCTGCCGAATCTTTTCAACACTCAAATTATCTCCCTTAACTAAGAATTCAGTACAATAAGGGAATTCTAGACTTTCAATTTGCATGATTCCTGATTTTGTTTCCTGAGAATCCTGAGTTTTCTGAACATGTGGAGCTGATTTTTTCTCCAGATTAGGCTGATTGTCTCCTACCCACGCATCTCCCGTTAAAACAGCAATCCATCCACCCAAAATAATGAGGAATCCTTGACCGCCAGCATCAACTACGCCTGCCTGTTTTAAGGCTGGCAACAAATCCGGTGTTTTCGCTAGAGCCTCTAAACCCCTGCGCTCTGCTTCTTGAAGAGTTTCGAGAAGGGATCCCCCCCCCTTGGCTTTGGTTAACGCTCCTCGCGCAGTTTCCCTTGAAACCGTTAGGATCGTACCCTCAACAGGTTTCATAACTGCTTTGTACGCGGTATCCACACCTGCTTGCAAAGCTTGTGCAACCTGAAGAGAATTGGCTGTATGCAACCCGTCGAACCCTTTGGCGATCCCCCGTAAGAGCTGAGAAAGAATCACCCCTGAATTACCACGAGCACCCATTAACGAGCCCATTGAAGCTGCTGTTGCCACTTCACTGATAGAATCACTCAAGATCTTTTCGGCATCCCTTGCTGCAGATTGAATCGTTAAAAACATGTTCGTACCCGTATCCCCATCTGGAACCGGGAAAACATTTAGGGCATCAACATCATGTTTTTTTATTTCTAGGGCCCGCGCCCCTGCCACCATCATTTGTTTCCATATTTGTCCGTTAAGAACATTTATAATGTTCGTCGCTGACCTCAAAACCGAATCCCCCTACTCTTTTACACTACTCTAAAATGCGAACTCCTTGAACGTTCACATTCACTTGGGATACGTTTAATCCCGTAAGTTTCTCCGTGGTATAACGTACGCGCTCCATAACATTAG
>JAJYAS010000788.1 GCA_021779415.1 Bacillota bacterium | reverse complement strand
GGATGTCTGTGGAGGTAAAATGTGGACATTTGTTGAACATTATATTTGAGAATCGACTCGGAGAATAGAATATGGCCAAAGTATATTCCCTAGAGGGCATTGTCCCCGTGATCGACCCATCTGCTTTTGTTCATGCGGATGCGGTTCTCATTGGTGATGTCATTGTCGGACCAGGCTGCTACGTCGGCCCCTGTGCATGTCTGCGTGGCGACTATGGCCGAATCAGGCTTGAAGCAGGCGTTAATATTCAGGATACATGTGTGATTCACTCATTTCCAGAGGTGGATGTCATCATCGAGCAGGACGGCCACATCGGGCACGGTGCGATAATTCATGGATGTATGGTAAAAAAAAATGCCATGGTTGGAATGAACTGCGTGGTCATGGATAACGCCATAATTGGCCAAAGTTCCTTGGTTGCTGCATCTTCTTTCGTTAAGGCTGGCATGCGGGTTCCTCCATTCACGTTGGTTGCAGGGATTCCCGCTAAGGTGATGCGGAAGTTAACAGAGGAGGAGATTGCGTGGAAATCTGAAGCCACCGCTCTTTATCAGCGGCTTGCGGTCCGCTCCATGACAATGATGAAAGCTGTGGAGCCCCTCGCATGCCAGGAGCAAAACCGGTACCGAGTTTCAGTATCCAGTGCAGATCTGGTATCCTTGGATATCAAGAAATCAGGAAAAACACGCTAGGCTGAAAGATGAGCTGCTAGAGCGTTTCTGAGAAGATTGTTTGGCTGCGGAGCTACCGACTAAAAAATATATTTATTGAGGCGAGTTAAAAATTACAATGGTGCCACTGAGATAGGTACCTCATCCGCATCCCCTAGGAGGGCAACTTATGGTTATTGATTTCCATACCCACCCAACCTTTTATCAATCAGTAACGAAAAGCTATTTTAATTTCTTAAGACGACGGTGGGGAGAACGTACCGACTGGATGATCAGGGTCTACTCCTCCCCTGAAGCTTTTCTCGATCTGATGAACGAATGTGGAATTGATTATGCCGTTGTACTCGCCGAGTTGGCGCCAATAACGACCGGAATATGCAGCAACGAGTACGTGGCGGAATTCTGTTCAAAGAGTTCTCGTCTGATTCCTTTTGCTAGCATTAACCCTTACACTTCTCCGAGACCTGCAGAAGAATTACAAAGACTGGTGTATGAATATGGTTTCAAAGGATTGAAGCTTTATCCAACGTACCAGTATTACTATCCAAATGATTCCTTTATGTACCCTGTGTATGCAAAGGCACAGGACTTGAGTTTGCCCGTCTCGATCCATTTAGGATCGTCCGTCTTCGCAGGATCAAGGCTGAAATATGGAGACCCTATCCACATAGATGATGTTGCTGTTGACTTCCCGGAACTCTCCTTGCTCATGTGCCATTGCGGACGCCCTTTCTGGTATAACAAGGCTTTCGGATTAGCACGTCTTCATACGAATGTGTATATGGAGGTGTCAGGCCTTCCTCCCCAAAAACTTCTCACCTATTTCCCAGAGATGGAAAGAATCGCCCATAAAGTGATTTACGGGTCGGATTGGCCAGGCGTTGCTAGCATAAGAGAGAATATCGACGCTGTAATGTCGCTAGAAATCAGCCAAGAGGCTAAGCAAAAGATCCTTGGGGAAAATGGGGCCAAGCTTTTAAATATAGGTTGTGTTTCCCCATAGTTTCTATGATTAGGGAAACAAGGATTTAAGGATGTTGGAATGTCTCCCGTTGCTCCAACAATCAGGTACGATACAGTATGTCAGATCGGGTGGTCCATAGCCCATTTTCGTAGCAACGGAAGGTTTTGGAGGATAATCTGTTTAACTATAGTTTTGCCCTCTTGAGAAAACTGGATTTGCCCATGGGGCGCACGGAAATTATTTACCACCGTATTCTCCAGATCTCAATCCCATAGAACGGCCCTGGCTATTGATGAAATCAGAGTTGTTTTCTAATTTCTTCTCAAAAACCGAGGAAGAACTGTCTTCATAAATGGAAACTGCTTGAATACTCGTGATGCCGTTCGCCCTTTGATTGTAGCCATCAATTCGGATATCGACACCTTAAAAGGTACTATGCAGATCAGGTGAACATGGTTCTGTTAGATGTTCTGTTCAGTACCACCAGATCAAAGCTCACCCGTCCGCAGAAAATTCGGATGCAATTGTGAGCTTCGTGCTTAACTACGCCATCCAATATGCGAAATCGATATCTCGGTACCCATACCAAGCGTAATTGGCAATGCCATATCGCATATGATAGCTTACGAAACCTGCTCATTTGCTTCTTTTGTTTTCAAAGTTGCGGAAACAACTTGAGAATTCTAGAGTTAACAGGTGAGTTGTCTTCCGGCAAAGCCTTCAAACTCTAACCACGTCCACAGGACGTGGATTTCTAATGCGAATTAATCTATTTTTCTTAGATTGGTACCGTCAGAATACATAAACAAGAAGTCTGAAATAGTAATCATTCGGTTATCAAAGGAATCTTGAACCGTTTCTTGAAATCATTGGGTATTTTTGCTGCCCCCCGAGACAGAATTTTTCCTCAATTACATGTTTTCGGAGGTCATAGAAAACTCCCTCGGCTTGCTTACCGCTTCTAAAGGAAAGGCACAATTTTCCCAAGATGTAATTGTTGAATAATTAATTCGCCAGCGATTCTCCACTGTGGAATTTGAGATAATAGCGATCAATGGTGGCGGAGAGAGAGGGATTCGAACCCTCGGTGGGACTCTACACCCCACACTCGCTTAGCAGGCGAGCACCTTCGGCCGCTCGGTCATCTCTCCTAGCCTTAAAACACTAACATATGGGTCTC